>JBKPSE010000400.1:0-6997 GCA_046765855.1 Acidobacteriota bacterium
GCCGAGCACTGCGGCGCTATATGCAAGGCCGGACCAGATAAGATCCCAGGTCAGAGCGACTTGCCGCGACCCGAATTCGATCTTGAACGAGAGATAATGATCGACGCCCAGCACCGTCGTGGTCACGACGGTCGCCAGGAACAGCAGGATGTGCAGCCACCACCGGTGCTGGAACCGGCGATAGGAGGGCTGGAGCGGCGGAAAAACGGTCAGCCTCCGATATTCTGGAGATCCTTGCCGGGCTTGAAGCGGATCGTACGTCCTGGGGGGATGCGCACTTCTTTGCCCGTGCGCGGGTTACGCCCGATGCCCCGCTTCCGCGGCTTGACCTGGAATACCCCGAAGCCGCGCAGTTCAATCCGTTCGCCGCGCTGCATGGAGATCCGCATCGCCTCGAACACCGCGTCGACTGCCACCTCGGCCTTGACCTTGGTGATGTCGGCAATGCGCGACACCTCGTTGACGATGTCGACCTTGATCATGCTTACTGGCTCCTCGGGAAGTGTAAATACTATATATATAGTCACTTACGCTGTCAAACTTCGCCCTAACTGCACTTTTTGACATGGCAGCCAAACGCTCAGGTGGCGTTCCTACGGTTGTGCTGGTTGGGCGTCCCAATGTCGGCAAGTCCACGCTCTTCAACCGCATCACCGATACACGCCGGGCCATCGTCGCGCCGGTCGCGGGAACGACCCGCGACACCATCGCCCAGCCCGCCAACTGGCAGGGCACGAGCTTCTCGGTCGTCGATACCGGCGGGATGTTCGGCGCGAGCGGCGATCCGCTGCACGAACTGGTCGTGGAGCACGGCCGCCGCGCCATTGCGACGGCGGATCTCGTTGTCTTCGTGGTGGATGGGCGTGAAGGGCTCGTCTCGGGCGACGAGGAGATTGCCGGAGCGCTGCGGAGCGTCCATGCACCGGTCCTGATCGCGGTCAACAAGACCGACGATCGGCGCGCGCGCGGCCGCTCGGTCGAGTTCTACAGCCTGGGCTTCGAACCGATCGTCGAGATTGCCGCCGAGCACGGCCAGGGCGTCGGCGATTTGCTCGATGAAATCGTCTCACGCTTCCCCGAGGGGCAGCGAAACGTCGCCGCGCCGGCGGCGGAGCCCGAAACCAAGGTCGCGATCGTCGGGCGCCCCAACGTCGGCAAGTCGTCGCTGCTCAATCGCTTGCTGAAAGAGGAGCGCTCGATCGTCAGCGACATGCCGGGGACGACGAGAGATACGGTGGATGCGGTGCTCAAGTGGCACAAGCGCACTTTCCGCATCCTGGACACGGCCGGCATCAGGCGCGCCGGACGCGTGGCGCGATCGGGGCAGGTCGAATCGGTCAGCGTCATCGTGGCGCGGCGTGCGATCGAGCAGGCGGACGTCGCCGTCCTCGTCGTCGACGCCGTCGAAGGAGCGACCGATCAGGACGCGACGATCGCCGGCGAGGCAGAGAAGACAGGATGCGGCGTCATCATTGCCGCCAACAAATGGGATCTGATGAAGGGGCGCGGTGCCGACTTCTCGAAGGAGTTCGACGACAAGCTGCGGCAGCAGGTCAAGTTCCTGGACTACGCGCAGATTCTGCACATCCCGGCCCGCACCGGCGAGCGCACGCCGAAGCTGCTCGAGGCGATCGATCGGGTCGCCGACGCGCGGCTGCGCCGCATTCCCACGGCGGAGTTGAATCGTTTCGTCCAGGCGGTGACGGCTGTGCATCCGCCGGCGAGTCCCGGCCGCCGCGAAGTCCGCATCCTCTACGCCGCGCAAATCGGCGTGGCGCCCCCCGAGTTCGTCTTTTTTACCAACGTGGCGACCACGCTGCACTTCTCGTACGAGCGGTTTCTGAAGAACCAGCTGCGGCAGTCGTTCGGCCTGGAAGGCACGCCGATCCGCATCCAGGTCCGCAAGCGCAGCCGCTGAAAACTGGGACTGTCCCAGTTTCCCCGGCAGGAAAACTGGGACTGTCCCAGTTTTCTAGTCCAGGACGGGTTTGCCGAAGAGGGGTTCGCCCCCGCGCGCGACGTAGAACCCCCACAATGCCAGCGCCGCCGGGATCCCGATCAGGACCATCGCGTCCGCGAAGAACCAGCGTCCGGGGTCGAACGTCAGCGCCGCGCTGTTGAGAATCATGTTGACGAGCAAGAGCATCGTCACCGCGACCAGACCAAGGCGCTGAATGGCGAGGACGACGATCGTCACGACCATGAGCGCGGCGATGACGTTCACGACGACCGCTCCGCCGTCGAAGATGCCACGGACGGCCAGCAGCATCGCCAGCGCCACCGCGAGCGGGACGAGGAACCGCTCACGTTTGACGAACATCTTCAACAGCACCATCGCGAAGACGGCGAAGATCGCGTTCAGCACCGCGTTGAAGATCTGATTCAGAATCCGCGCGACGACCGACGCCGTCCCGAGCAGCTCGCTCAGATCCGGCACCAGCAGCGTCGTTGGATAGCCAAGGCGGATCGATACGTAGGTCGAGGCCAGGCCAAGGGCGTATACCACGGCGCCCAGGGCGACGCCGAAGAGGATGTCCCGGCCGACGAGCGGATCGCGGAACTGACGCGCCATCAGCCGCGACCACGACACGAGCGTCGCCGGCCAGAAGCGGCGCACGTACGGCTCGACGGCAAGGTAGAGCAGCCAGAGCAGACCTGCCGCCCAGAGCGGCTGGCCGTCGAAGAAGCGCGACATTTCCCTCGACGGATCCGCAACGTGCTTCGAGTCGAGCAGCCAGACGCCGACAGCCGCGAGCGAGACGAACGCCGCGATCTGGAACGCCCCGCGGCGATCGCCACGTCCCTTCTTCAGGTTGTGCCGCGCGATCAGGCCGGCGGCGAGGAACATGCACAGCACCACGATCTGCACGATCGCCGAGAACCATTTCACCTGCGAGCGTTCCGCGATGGTGCTGGCCATGCGCGTCGGCGTCGTCCACGGCGCGATCTGCTGGAAGTAGACCGGCTTGCCGCGATACGCGGCGGCTTCGATCCGGAGCGGGACGTTGTCGAGGCCCGGTTGCGCGCCAGTCCACGCCGCGCGCGTGTCCGCGTAGAGGGCTGGCGTCCATTCCGGCTCCGCGCTGGTGAACGCTTTCATGTCGAGGCCGGCGGCGTCGAACAGCGGCTTCCAATCGACTGCCGCTGGCGCTGCTTTGGAGGCCGAGCCATGCGGATCCAGTTGCGGAGGCACGGCGGCGAAGCGGATCAATCTGCCTTCCGGATCCATCGTCAACAGCGTCATGCCGGAGATCGTCACCGGCGGATCGTCAGCGGCGACGTTGCTGTTGTTGCCGGTCGGTACCATCACGGTAGGACTGCTGCGGTACCAGAAGTGAATGGCGGCGGGTATACCGCTGGCGAATCGCTGCCGCGTGCCGATCTCCTCGTGCTTTCCCGCGTAACCGAGAAAGTTCGCCTCCGTGAAGGCGTAGGCCGAATCGATCCCCGCGTCATACCCCAATCCGGTGATGATCTGTTTCGCACGATCGACGAGGAGCACGGGAGGTTTGGGCAGCGGGACCAGGCTCGTCACCAGCACTCGATCCGAGAGCACGCCGGACACGACGAGCATCGCGAGCGCGAGCGCGAGGCCCGCGAACGCGCCGGCCGGTTGCAGCGCGCTCGTCGTCCCCGCCGCGGCGACCATCTCGGGTGACGGCGTTTCCCCCGCCGCCAGTGCCGCGGCGAGCGGATCACCGCCCGGCAGCGCCGCCGCGACCGCCAGCGCGGACGGCGGACGCTTCAGCGGGTCGTTCTCGATGCAGCGCATGATGGCGCGATCGATCGACTCGTCGAGATCGCGCACCAGCTCGGACGGCTGTGTGATCCCTTCCTGCTCGCGCTTGGCAATCAGCTCGGCGAGACTGCGCCCCTCGAGCGCTCGGCGGCCGGTGAACAATTCGTACAGGACCAGACCGAGCGCGTAGATGTCGCTGCGCGGCGTGACTTCCGCTCCGGCGAGCTGCTCCGGCGCCATGTAGGCGGGCGTGCCGGCGCGAAGCATCTCACCGGTGGCGCCGGCGAGGCCGAAATCGGTGATGCGGATCTTCCCGCTGCCATCCAGCATGATGTTCGCCGGCTTGAGATCGCGATGGACGACGCCCCGATCGTGCGCGGCGGCGAGTCCGGCGCAGATTTGCCGCGCCAGCTCGATCGCGCGATCCTGGGAAAAGCGTCCGATGCGCCGGATCAGCGACGCGAGATCCTCGCCGTCGACGTATTCCATCGAGAGGAAGGTGTGTCCCTCGTACTCGCCGACGTCGTAGACGCGGCACACATTGGGATGCGACACCTGCCGCGCCATTCGCACTTCACCGTGCAGCTGCGTCAGCCGCGCGGGATCGCTGTCGAGATCCTCCGGCAGGAATTTCAGCGCGACCGGTTGACCGAGCTTGAGATCGTCCGCCCGGTAGACCTCGCCCATGCCGCCTTTGCCGATGCGGCCGATGATGCGATAGCGCTCGTCGAAGATCGCACCCGGCTGGAAGCGGCCGTGGTCGATCGCATCGGTGCTGCTCAGCCAGCTGGTCGACGACACCGCCTTGCGCGCTCGCGCCGAGGGCGTCTTCGATAACAGGTGCGTGACCTCCGATCCCCACGGCGTCGGCGCGGAACATCGCGGGCAGAAGACGGCCGATTCGGGAATTTCGGTCGCGCAGGCAGGACAGGCGGGCATGGTTAAGCGCGCGCGTGCGCCTCGCGGCCGGATCGCGCGGCGATGAAACAGCCGCCGAGTCCGATCAGCAGCACCGCGCCGAGGAAGACGAACGTCGTAGCCGCACGCCAGCTCGCGAAGTCCGTCGTCAGCGGCGCGCGCAGCAGGATGAAATGCGTCGCCAGGGCGGCGATCGCCGTCAGCAGTCCCGCCCATCCGAGCACGCCGACGAACGCCGCCGTGATGGTGACGCCGAGTATCAGATCGATCGCAGGCGAGCCGGGCGAGAACATGCCGTTCATGACCACACCGGCGTAACAGACCACCGCGACGATGGCCGCGACCCACCGGTTCTTCAGCCAGATGCGCAGGGCAACGAAGCCGCCGAGCCCGAGCATCGCCGAGGTCAGCGCGTCCTGCAACTGCGACAGGATGCGGGCGACGGCGTAGCGGACGGAGATCAGCACCGTCGGATCCACCATCGATGGCATGGGCTCCGGCTGGCCGAAGAGTGGCGGCAGAAGGTTGTGAATCGCGAAGATCAGCGTCATCGCGATACCGACAATCACGCCAATCATCACGTCGCGGCCGACGCGCGGATCGCGCCAGTTTCCGGCGAGCAGGCGCGACCATCCAATCAGCGCGTCCGCGGAGAAGCGGCGGATGTACGGCTCGATGCCGAGGTATGTCAGCCAGACGACTGCGGCGTTGAACAGCGGGACTCCGGCGGCCCCCAACAGCCGTTCCACCTCGATGCCGAACACGCCGACGTGATTGTTGCCGAGCAACCACGCGCCCATCATCAGCACGAAGACCGCCGCGGCAGCACGGAACGCGCCTCGTCGATCGCCGCGCTTCAACGTGACATTCCGGCGCGCCAACAGTGCCCCGACCAGCATCAGCACCGGCATGACCAGGGACGTGATCGCTTCCGTCAGTCTGCCGAGGAGCGGTGTTGGAGCCGGCGCCGCCGTTCGGACCGATCGCGACCAGGGACCGGTGAGGACGAAGAAGACCGGACGTCCCGCAGTCGCGGCCGCTTCGACTCTCACCGTCAGGTCCGGCCGATCCGGCAGCGGGCCCTGCCAGGCTCTCCGCTCGTCAGCAAAGACGGACGGCCGCCAGATCGGCGGCACGGGCGTGAACGTCTCCATCGGCAGTCCGGCGGCGTCGAACAGCAGACGCCAGTTGGGCGTCTGCGTGGGGGCGTCCGGCTGCTGCGTTGGTTCGGGAACCGCGATGAATTCACTGAGACGGCCGGTAGCATCGACAGCCGCGAGCGCCATCCCGGCGATGTTGAGCGGAGGATTGGTCCCTTCGATCGGCAGGGTGTCGCCGATCGGCCGCAGCGGACGCGGGCTCGTGCGATACCAGTAAATATACGTTTCGGGCCGCGCCACCCGCAGCTGGTTCCAGCGCCCGGGATCGCTGCTGGTGCGCGCGATGTAATTTGCCCAGTCGCGCGAGGTGCCGAAGCCGGATGCGGTCGAGCGGATGTTCTCGCCGTAGCCCAGCCTGGTGATGATCTCCTGCGCCCGATCCGCGAGCACGTCGGGCATTTTCGGCAGCGGCGCGACGTTGGTCATCAGGACGCGTTGGTAGAGCGCCACGATGATCGCGCAGCCGGCGACGATGCCGACGGCGGCGGCGATCGCTGTGGATTTCGCGATCGTGCCGGCGGTGCCGGCGGCCGCGACCATCTCGGGCGATGGCGTCTGTCCTGCGGCCAGCGCGACGGCGAGCGGATCGCCGCCGGGCAACGCCGCCGACACCGCGAGCGCCGAAGGCGGCCGGCGCTGCGGCGAGGGATCGAGGCAGCGCAGAATGACGCGCTCGATCCTTTCGTCGAGATCGTGCACGATCGCCGTCGGAGCGACGATCTCGGCCTGTTCGCGTTTGGCGATCAACTCCGCCATGTTGCGCGCGTCGAGCGCGCGCTGGCCGGTGAAGAGCTCGTAGAGGACCAGTCCGAGCGCATAGATGTCGCTGCGCGGCGTGACTTCGCCTCCGGCGAGCTGCTCGGGCGCCATGTAGGCCGGCGTTCCCGCGCGCAGCGTTTCACCTGCCGCCCCGGCGAGGCCGAAGTCGGTGATGCGGATGCGGCCGCTCCCGTCGAGCATGATGTTGGGCGGCTTGAGATCGCGATGAACGACACCGCGGTCGTGCGCGGCGGCCAGGCCGGCGCAGATCTGGCGCGATAATTCGACCGCGCGATCCTGCGGAAAGCGTCCGATGCGGCGCAGCAGCGACGAGAGATCCTCGCCGTCCACGTACTCCATCGACAGGAACGTATGGCCTTCGAACTCTCCCACGTCGTAGACGCGGCAGACGTTCGGATGC
>JBKPSE010000401.1:0-3195 GCA_046765855.1 Acidobacteriota bacterium
CTTCTGTGCCGACGCGATGACCGGACTGAACGTCACGGCGAGCGCAGTGATGGTGCCGAAGATCCGACGCGAAATGGTGCCCATCCCCGAAGTTTATCAATGCGCGGCGCATTTTTTCGCCGGGTTTCCGTGAGCCGCAAATGTTCCCTGCATTCGTCCCAGCGCAAATCGCTGGTTTCGCGCGCAGATACGCGCGAATGGCAAGTGTGCGCCTCTGGCATCGGCGTTGCGGAGCGCTGGGCCTGCGGAGGGCGGGCATGTCTTTCACTCGACGGCGCTTCCTGAAGGTCGCAGCGGCAGCAGGGGCAGCGACGACGCTCCCGTGGCGTAACGCGTTCGCGTACTACCAGTCTCCCGGGACTCCGAACGTCGGCATGCATTGGCCGGGCATCGGCAAGTTCCTCACCGTGCTGCGGGGCGTCGGCCCTGGCGGGATTCCGGTCGCCGCACCTGATGCGTTCACGGCGCCGGTTACCGGCGCGGTCCACTACTCAATCGACATCCGCCAGTATTTCGATCAGCTGCATCCGGCGCTGGGCCCGACCACGCTCAGAGGCTATAACCCGGTGGTGCCCCTTGGCGGCGGTGCACAGCCGCAGAAACATCTCGGCGGCATCGTCGTGGCGCAGAAAGGCATGCCGATCCAGCTGACATTCACCAATTACCTACCGCCAGTCCATCCGCTTCCCGTCGACGTGAGCGATTTCTTCGAACAGGCGTCGACCAATTTCGGCAACGGACTCGGTCCCAACGCCGCAGCCACGCACCTGCACGGCGGTTTCGTGCCATGGATCAGCGACGGTGGACCGATGTCGTGGTTCGACCCCTACGGGAACTACGGTCCCAGCCTGGCGGGCGTCGAGAAGCTGCTCAACCCGGCGCTGCTCGCCGGACAGACCGAGTACTACTATCCGAACGAGCAGAGCGCGCGCATGCTGTGGTATCACGATCATGCGCACGACATCACCCGGTTGAATGCCTATGCGGGGATCGCCACCGCCTACATCCTCCGCGACGGCTTCGAGGGCAACCTGCGCGACCTCGGCCTCCCTGATTTCGTCGAGAACGGCGGCCGCGAGATCCCGATCGTGATCCAGGACAAGGTGTTCGTCGGACCGCAGATCTCGATTGCCGATCCAACGTGGCCCGGTCCGACGAGCGCCGGCAGTCTGTGGTATCCGCACGTCTACGAGCGGAAGCAATGGAAGTTCAAGGGCAACACGACGGTGCCCGACCCATCGATCGTCCCCGAGATGTTCGGGGACACGATGCTCGTCAACGGCACGGTCTATCCGGTCGCCAACGTCGAGGCCCGGCGCTATCGCCTGCGCGTCCTCAATGCGTGTCAGGCGCGGTTCCTGAACCTTCAGCTCTATGTCGCTGACGCATCGCCGGACGGCCTCCGCTATTACAGGAGGGTTCCGGTGAACGCGCCGGGGCCGTCGTTCCTGGTGCTCGGCACCGAGGGCGGCTTCCTGCCCAAGCCGGTCATCGTGCCAGGCGCGCAGCCATATCAGCCGGCGATGATCACCAATGGCCTGCCCAATCTGATTACAGCGCCGGCGGAACGATGGGATCTGCTGGTCGATTTCAGCGAATTCGCCGGCAAGAGTCTGATCCTCTACACCGATGCGCCGGGACCGTTCCCGACGGGCGACCCGAAGGTGGATTTCTATGCCGGCAACGGTGCGTGCAAGCCCGGATTTGGACCGGATTCACGCATCCTGATGAAGTTCACGGTCGCGGGTGCGGCATCCGCGGATCCGCCGCTCGACATCGACACCGCGACGGACCTGACGCCGGGACTGGATCCTTTCCTGAATCCTCTCGGCGCTTCAGTTCTGGACGGCGTGGTGCACCTGCCGCCGGGCGTACCGGTTCGGCACCTGACACTGAACGAGGCCTTCGACAGCTATGGACGCCTGCTCCAGGCGTTGGGAACGGGGGAACTCTCCGCGAGTCCCGAGTTGGGTTATGGGCGGAGGTACATGGACGCACCGACGGAAACACCGCGCGCCGGCACGACTGAGATCTGGCAGATCGCGAACCTGTCGGCCGACACGCACCCGATCCACTTCCATCTCGTGAACGTCCAGGTGCTGGCGCGCCAGCCGTTCGATGTCGATCGATACGAGGGCGCCCCGCTCTACACGGGCCCGGCGCGGCCGCCCGACCCGACGGAGCAGGGATGGAAAGAGACGGTCAAGATGCACCCGGAAGAGATCACGACCGTGATGATGCGCTTCGATCTTCCCAGCGTGCCGTTCGTGGTGCCTTCGAGCCCGCGCACCGGCGGATACGAGTACGTGTGGCACTGCCACATCCTCGAGCACGAGGAACACGACATGATGCGGCCGCTGATCGTGACCTAGCGGCCGCCGTGATCGCGTCTAGCGGTGCTGTTCCATCACTTCGTCGAGGACCTCGCGTCCCGGACGTATGACGTCGGGCGGCAGGAACGCCAGGGCGGTATCGACGAGATTGAGCTGAGTGAGGAAGTCGTCCTTGTCCGGCTCGATGTAGAGGATGCCGGTTGCGAACTCGCCGCGGCTGTGCGTCTCGTGCATCAGGCGCATGGCCGAGAGCTTGTCGGTCGGGTTGTAATCCTCCGCAACCTTCTTCAAATACAACTTCGACCCGTCGTGCAGCGTCACCGCGGTAGTCGTGCCGGCGTCGTATTCGACGGTGATGTCCTCGAAGAACGGGACGAAGCTCACCTCGCCGGCCTGCTCGTCGTGCTCCTTGACGTAGGCGTAGCTCTTGGTCGAGCCCTCGTGATCGTTGAAGGTCACGCACGGAGACAGGACGTCGATCATCGCCGTGCCGCGATGAGCGATTGCCGCCTTGAGAATGGAGAGCAGCTGCTTCTTGTCGCCCGAGAACGACCGCGCCACGAACGAGGCGCCGAGCTGGACGGCGAGCATGCAGGTGTCGATCGGCGGCAGGTCGTTGACCACGCCGGTCTTCTGCGTCGAGCCGACGTCGGCGGTCGGCGAGAACTGCCCCTTGGTCAGCCCGTAGCAGCCGTTGTCCTCGATGATGTAGACCATCGGCACGTTGCGGCGCATCATGTGCACGAACTGGCCGATGCCGATGGCGCCGGTGTCGCCGTCACCGCTGACACCGATCGCCAGCATCTTCTTGTTGGCGAGGAGGGCGCCGGTGCCGACCGACGGCATCCGCCCGTGCACCGAG
>JBKPSE010000402.1:0-9453 GCA_046765855.1 Acidobacteriota bacterium
AAGCGAGCCCACGCGCTCGGAGCGAGGCGGCGAAGCGCCAAGCGAGAGCGCGTGTAGGGGAGTCCGAGGGGCGAAGCCCCTCGGATAAAGATAGAAGCGAAGCGAGCCACGCGCTCGGAGCGAGGCGGCGAAGCGCCGAGCGAGAGCGCGTGTAGGGGAGCCCGAGGGGCGAAGCCCCTCGGATAAAGAGGAAGCGAACGGGGCCCGGTGGCCCTCCCGGTCTTCAAAATCGGTTGCTTCGCGCGTAGAGCGCGAAGGCTGGGTTCAACTCCCAGGCGCTTCCGCCATCACCGCAGCAGACGCAGGAACGCGCCGGTGTCGCTCAGGTCTCCGAACACGATCTCGGCTCCGCTCTCGCGCAGCTGATCGACCGAGTAGCCGCCGGTGGCCACGCCGATCGGCGTCACGCCGGCGACCCGTGCGCACTCGATATCGTTCGGCGTGTCGCCGACGACGAGCACATTCCCGGGTGTGACATCGGGAAACCCGCACTGCTGCGCGCGCTGCCGCGCGATGGGAACCAGATCGTTGCGATTGGCGGCATCGCCGCCGAACGCGCCGCAGGCGAAGTACTTCCACAGATCGAAGTATTCGAGCTTGATGCGCGCCCCCTCGATGAAGTTCCCGGTGAGGAGCGCGAGCGACGCATCAGAACGCTGCTGCAGCGCGTCGAGCAGCTCGCGGACTCCGGGCATGACGCCCTTGATGCCGGTGCCGGGCAGCTGAATCTCTTCGGCCAGAAGCCGCACGTAGCGCGCGCGCAACTCGTGCAGCAGCGGCTCGTCCATGGTTCTGCCGTGGTTGCGCAGGATGTCTTCGAGAATGCTCCAGTCCGTGCGCCCGGCGAACTGCACACCGTCCATCGGGTTGTCGCTCTGCACCAGATCCCGAACCGCGCGATTCATGGCGCGCATGCCCGCGCGCCCGGTGAGGACGAGCGTGCCGTCAATATCGAACAGGATGAGGTACATTACGCGGCGGAGGGATCATGAACGCACATTCGACGATCATACTTTTGTCCGCGCTCGCCTTCACCGGCGCGACGCTCACCGCACAGCAGACCGCGCCCAAATCCGCGTCTGGCGCCGGCATCGTCCGCGCCCATGCCGATATCAAGGGTGAAGGGATTACCGGAACGGCGGACTTCGTCGAGAGCCAGCAGGGCACCGGCAAGATCGTCAACATCACGCTGACCGTCTCGGGACTCAAAGCCGGCATGCACGGCGTGCACCTGCACGCGGTCGGCAAGTGTACGCCTGACTTCGCCGCCGCCGGAGGGCATTTCGATCCCGGCCCCGCCGGCAATCCCGATCCCGACGCGAACCACCCGTATCACATGGGTGACATTCCGCAGATCAGCGCAGCGGCGAACGGCAAGGCGACGATGAAGGCGGCGACAACGCGCGTGACGCTGTCGGACGGACCGTTGTCGCTGTTCGACGCCGATGGGTCGGCGATCATCGTTCACGGCAATCCCGATCAGGGGATCACCGGCGAACCTCGTTCGGGTGTCAGCGGCGGACCGCGCGTCGCCTGCGGAGTGATCGAGAAGAAGTAGCTCGCCGCGTGGAGCCGGTTCTCAGACTGACTGGAGTCCGCAAACAGTATCGCGGCTTGCGGCCGCTGCGTGTCCAGTCGCTCTCGATCGAGCAGGGGGAGCGCGTCGCGCTGTCGGGTTTCGACGCCGGCGCCGCGGAAGTGTTGGTGAATCTCGTGACCGGCGCTTCCATTCCGGACGAAGGCACCGTCGAGGTGCACGGACAAGCGACTGCCTCGATCTCGGACGGCGACGAGTGGCTCTCCTCCCTCGATCGCTTCGGCATCGTCAGCCCGCGGGCCGTCCTGCTCGACAGCGCCACGCTGGAGCAGAACCTGGCGATGCCGCTGACGCTCGAGATCGAGCCGGTGCCGCACGAGATTGCGGCGCAGGTCACCGAGCTGGCGCGTGAGGTCGGGCTCGATCCGGCGGCGCTCCGCCGTCCGATCGCGGGGCTCGATTCGGCGATGCGCGCGCGCGCCCATCTCGCGCGCGCCGTCGCGCTGAGCCCATCGTTGTTGATACTCGAACATCCGACCGTCGGATTCACCGCCGGGCAATCGAAGCCGTTCGGCGAGACAGTTGCGGCGCTGGCAGTGGCGCGGCCGCTCGCCATGCTGATCATTTCTGAAGACGTCGAGTTTTCCGCAGCAGCGGCAACCCGCCGTCTCGCGTTGCAGGCCGCCAGCGGAGAACTGAAACCGGCGCGGCGTCGACTATTCGGTCTCTAGATCAGCCGCCGAGTCCGAAGCGGTAGGCGATCAGCTTCTGCCATTCGCTGATCGCAAACCGGAAATCCGCGCGGATGCGCCACCAGTTCGCCGGGTCCGACGGGTCGTAACGTGACGAGCGCATGATCACCTGAGCGCCCGTTGCTTTCAGCGCGCGGCGGAAGGCGAAGCCCGATCGCCGCGTGTGGTACTTCGAGGTGACGACGATCACGCGGCGCCAGCCGCGGGCGCGCACGGTATCGCGCAGCAGGCGTGCTTCCTGTGCGGTGTTATCGACGTACCCGGGCGGGGCGATTACGGCGCCGGCGGGCATCCCCAGCTGAATCAGGACGGCGCGCTGCAGCTCGACTTCGAAGGGGAACGCAACCCCGCGGGACTTGAGGAACTGCTCGCCGGGCTCGGGACGGCCCGGGCTCAGCATCACGATCGGCGCCCATCCCTCCTTATACAAATCGTAGCCTTCGAGCAGACGTTCCGCTCGCGTGCCGGCGGGAACGAAGATCACGTCCGCTTTCTGCAGCGGATCGTCGTGCTGCAAATAGCGCCCGCCGTAATAGACAAACCAAGCCGCGACGATCAGCAGGAGAACGACGAGCAGAACAAGCGTGCGCCGGATCGCGATGCGCATCGAATCAAGGGAGGCGAGGAGAAGGGAAGGAATCCGCGGCGGAGCCAGCCCCGCCGCGGCCGAACTGCAGGAGCGCGTCAGCCTTCGATCAGCCGGACCTCGCCGGCGCGGGGGCCCTTGCCGGATTCCTCGGGCGTGAATTCCACCCGCTGACCTTCGCGCAGGAGCTCGAAGACGGCGCCGCGAACCGAGCTGCGGTGAAAGAAGTGCTCGATCCCGCCCTCGTCGCGGATGAACCCGAACCCCTTGTCGATCAGAAGCCGAGCGATCGTCCCGGTTGGCATAGCCCGTGTCTCCCCTCCGATACGCCGTACGGCGCCCCCCGGGAACATCCCGCGGGCTCCACACGCTGAGCTTGAAACGCCGCCAGTGTAGGGATATCGCGACAGGAAAGTCAACAAATTCGCCCGGCGCCGTTCCGCATACGATGGGACCTGATGATGCCGGCGGTGGTGCTCGCGGCGGGGGCTTCTTCGCGGATGGGCCGCCCGAAAGCCCTTCTGCGCGTAGGAGATCGGACGTTCGTCGCCCGGGTTCTGGACGTTCTCCGGGCAGGCGGGGCGGCCTCTGCGGTGGTGGTGGTGCGGCCGGGGGCGGGGGATGTCATGGCGGAGGTCGCGGCCGGCGCGTTCGGTCATTCCGTCGAAAACCCTCATGCCGACCAGGGACAGCTGTCGTCGCTGTTGACCGGTCTCGATGCCGTCGAAAGCGCACACATCGACGGCATCATGGTCACGTTGGTCGACGTGCCGCTCATCAGCGCCGGCACAGTGCGTACGCTGTTCGAGCGCGCCCGGCATTCCGCCGCGCCGATATTGCGCGCGGTCCATCGCGGCCGTCATGGCCATCCGGTCATTTTCAAACGCGCAGTGTTTGGCGAGTTGCGCCGCGCCGATCCGGCGGTCGGCGCGAAGGCCGTCATGCGCACGTACGGTGTTGAAGACGTGGAAGTCGACGATCCAGGCGTTGCCGAAGACGTGGACACGCCGGACGACTACGATCGGCTGCGCGAGATGACCAGATGAACCTGCAGGCGATCGTCCTCTTTACGACGACGCTGCTGGCGATCGTCAATCCGATCAGTTCCTCCGTCCTCTTCGCCTCGATGGCCACACGCTTCTCCAGCGACGTGCAGCGGCGCATGGCAAACCAGAGTGCGCTCGCCGTGCTCGTCATCCTGCTGGTGTGCGCGTGGGTCGGCCGGTTTCTCCTGCAGGTGCTCGGCATCAGCGTGCCGATGCTGCAGGCCGCCGGTGGACTGATTCTGCTGCACTACGGGATCAGTATGGTGACGGTCGAAGAAACCAAGCTCACTGCGGCAGAGCAGGAATCGGCGGAAGAGGTTTCGCAAGAACACTGGAAGGCGCTCGCGGTCGTGCCGCTGGCGATTCCCGGAACCGTCGGCGCGGGCACGATTACCACGGTCGTCATTCAGGCGACCACGTTCAGGACGCCGCGCGACCTGGCGATCATCACCGCCATCTGCGCCGCCACGGCGTTGATCATGTGGATCGCGTTTCGATCGTCGGGTCCGCTCGCGCGGCGGCTCGGACCCATCGGTATGAACATCGTGACGCGCGTAATGGGGATTCTCGTAACCGCGACCGCGTTCGGTCTGCTCGCGCGCGGCATCGGCGGACTGCTGCCTGGCCTGGCGCGCTAGCTGTCTGCTACGGTCGCGCGATCCGCACCAGCGATCCCATGCCACCTTGGCCTGCAACGCCGATGGTGACGCGGAACGTCAAACCGGTCCGCTCGATTTCTTTCGGCTCGGCCCGGTCGAGCGTCCAGGTCAGCCAGCCGTGCGCGCTCGCGAGCGCGGTCAACAGATCGAGCGCCGATCCGTGCAGCGAGGCGAACGATACCTTCTTGCTGTCAGGAAAGTTGTAGCCAAGCCCCGTCCCGCCGCCCAGTGCTTCGAGTACCTTCTCGACTGCCTCCGACATGGTCGCGTCCTGCACCTGGACGTCGGGTACCAGCGTGAACAATGGATCGCCGGCATCGCCCCAGGCGTTGACCGGCCGGATCACCACCGTACCGTCGATCACGCGCCAGTAATAACGCGGGTCACGCGCAGTCAACATGTCCAGCACTTCACGCAACGTATGGCCCGTCACGGTCGACGTTTGCGTCTCCGAGGACAATGGCGGCGCGCCGGCGGCGATCTGCAGACCGAACGACGTGCGCGTTGCTGCTGCGAGTACCTCTATCGTCCACGGTTGAATGCCCGTCACTTCAAAGGGGCGGCCATCACGCCGCGCGCCGAGGATCGCATCGAGCGCCTTTATCGAAGACGGGTTCGATAGCGCGAATTGCGACGGATCGAGCGGCGGTACGAGACCGTCGCCCCTCACGCCGTACCCAGACCCGAACGGGCCGCTCATGAACCCGATCACGTAAGGGAACAGCGCATCACGCTTCTGCCGCTCGAAGGTCCACACCAGCTCACCGTGCGACCGTACGATTGCATTGAGCAGCGATCGAATGGTCCCCTGCTCGTGATCGAGGGCGAACACCTTCGTCTCGCTGAACTGAATGTCCGTCCCGGGCGGCGCCCCGAGCAACCTCGCGGCAAGATTGAGCGCGTACTTGCCATTCGTCTGTTCCAAATGGATGGCCGGAGCGGCGGCGCTCAAGGGATCGCTGGGAAGAGGATCGGCGGCGCTGAACACGATCACACCGTCGTCCTCGCCGAACGTGTAACGCGGGTCGCAGGCGACCATGGCCTGCGCCGCTTCCAGCACCGTTCGGCCGCTCAGGGTCGGCCGATCGCAGGCAAGTTCCTTACGCGCGGGCAGCAGCTCTATGCCGATCGGCACGTGTGCCGCTCGCGCGAGCTCGCCGACTTGGTGCGAGGTGAAGGCGCGGAATTCGATCGGGCGGCCAGCGGAATCGTTCTCCACGATACGGTCGAGCCGGGACTGTGCGGATGCGACACGCGCACACGCCAGGAGAAGCGTCAGCGCGAGTAATCGGGACACATCACGCCGTGTGCGAAACCAATGCCTGCGCAATCACTGCAATTTGGCTGCGTTTCGGCAATCCCTTTTTCCGTCAAAGTGCGTGATCGTTGGTCCTGCGACAGTTCTGAAACGTATATAACCGCCGCGTGCGAAACACTTCTCGACTACAGGGAGGCCATCATGGCGCAGAGACACGTAATTCTTCGGTCGCCGGAAGCACGAACCAGATCGACGCGAGGCATGGCGGCGCCGACCGCAACGGCCGCGCCGCCGGTTACGGTCGACATCGAGGAGATGAACCGCACGCGCGCGCGCGAAGTCGCACGCAAGTCCGACGTCGTCGCAATCGCGCCGGTCGTGCCGATGAAACTGATCGCTCCGGTCGCGATCGACGTACCGGCGCAGCCGGCCGCGGCGGGCGCGACCTGGGGCATTGAGGCTGTCGCCGCACACACCTCGCCGTTTACCGGCAAGGATGTGGTCATCGCGGTGCTGGACACCGGCATCGATCCGAATCATCCCGCGTTCGCCGGCGTCGATCTGGTTCGCAAGAACTTCACCGACGAGGGGGACGACGACGCGCACGGGCACGGCACGCACTGCGCGGGAACGATCTTCGGCCGCGACGTCAACAACACACGGATTGGCGTGGCGCGCGGGGTCAAGAAGGCGCTGATCGGGAAAGTGCTCGGCGGCAGCGGCGGCGGCAGCGATACGATCCTGCAGGCGATCCAGTGGGCGACCAACAACGGCGCGCACGTGATTTCGATGTCGCTCGGCATCGACTTTCCCGGCCTGGTCGCCGATCTGATCGCGAATCAGGGATTTCCGGCGGAGCTGGCGACCTCGATTGCGCTCGACAACTATCGCGCGAACGTGCTGTTGTTCGAGCGGCTCGCATCGTTGCTGAAGGCGCAGAACTTCTTCATGCAGGCGACGCTGCTGGTTGCCGCGGCCGGCAACGAGAGCCAGCGCAACGTGAATCCTGATTTCGAAGTCGCGGTCAGTCCGCCCGCGGTCGCCGAGGGTTTCATTTCGGTGGCGGCACTCGGGCAGGGCGCGCAGGGATTCACGGTCGCGCCGTTCTCGAACACCGGCGCGCGCGTCGCGGGTCCCGGCGTTGCGGTGCAGTCGGCGAAAGCGGGCGGCGGCCTGACGTCGATGAGCGGCACGAGCATGGCGACTCCGCACGTCGCAGGCATCGCGGCGCTGTGGGCCGAGAAGCTGACCGTCGCCGGGCAGTTGAACAGCCAGCTGCTCGCCGATCGTCTCGTGTCGTCGGGAACGCTGAACGGCATCAAGGCAGGGACCGATCCGAACGACGTCGGGTCGGGCATGGTGCAGGCACCGCAGAACTGAGCGCCGGTTGACACTCGCTGACCCGACACGGACCGCGCAGGTCATCACGACCTGCCGGTCCGTCTCGGCGGCGATGAGCGTTCCGATGTTTGCCGGTTAAGCCAGACGCAGGACCTGTCTCACCGCCCGCGCCAGGTCGTCCGGGAGAACCGGCTTGGCGAGAAACGCGTCGGCGCCGACCTGCTGCGCGCGGCTGCGATGCTCGTCGAACGCGTGCGCCGTCAGCATGACGACGGGGATTCCCTTGAGAGAGGGATCGGCGCGGATCTGTTCGGTCGCCTGCCAGCCATCCATGCCCGGCATTGTCGCGTCCATCAACACGACTGCGGGACGCCGCTCGCGCACCATCCGCAGCGCCTCGATCCCGTTCGATGCTTCCAGGCACTCGAAGCCTTCGTACTGCAGGTACATCGCGTACATCTCGCGGGCGTCGAGATTGTCGTCGACCACGAGGATCAAGGGACGGCTTGCGGGCATCTGCGAGGGATACGAGTCGGTTCGGGGCACCAGTCATTGTAGCGTCATCGCCGCTGTTCCGGATCTGGCGGCGTCTTCGGCGTCGACTTGGCGCGAATGCAGCGTTTGCGGCGCAACACACCCGTCGCAACCGGAGCATCGTGAGGCTGTTAAATCCGCAAGACCGAATCCTAGCGGGCGCCAAAATAGGCGTAAATCGCCGCGGTGTAGCGGATGATCTCCACGACGTAAGCGAGGCACCATGCGCCGCCGAGTGCCGGGACGACAACCCGTCGCACGAGCGCGCCATGCACGCCCCCCGCCGATGCGTTCGCCGCTGACGCAGGCTCCAGTATGGCGTGACAGCGTTTGCGCAAGTGACGCGAGCGGCGCTCGGAGATGTCGTGAGTTCGAAGCCTTGCGAGGACGTCATCATCCTGTTGGTCGTCACGATCAACGCTCATGTCGCAAGTCCTTTCTTCATTCTCCCGACGGCGGGCGTCTCGCGCAGTTCCTCCGCGAGTGCCGCGCGGGCGCGCGACAAGCGCTGGCGCAGCGCTTCAGGCGTGATCCCGCACACCACCGCCGCGTCGGCAGGCGACAGGCCCTCGTGTCCGACGAGCAGGACGACTTCGCGATTCTGCGGTGAGAGCGCCGCCAGCGCGCGCTCGATGCGCCGCTCGAGCTCACCAGCCACCGCCAGTTCGAACGGCGAGGGCCACGGCGCCGGAGAAGGCCACAGCGTCAGCAGTTCCGGAAGGAACGATTCCTCGACAAGCGCGTCGCGGCGGTGGGTCCAGTACAGATTGCGCGCCACCGTGAAAAGCCAGGATCGCAGACGTGTATCCGGCAGCAGCCTGGACGCATGGCGTACCAGCCGCAGCCATGTTTCGTCGAGCAGATCCTCTGCGAGCGTTCGACGTCGGGTCATCCGCAGCAGGAATGAGAAGACCCGCGGCCGGTACGCCTCGTAGACCTCGTCGAACGCGGCGGTGTCGCCGGCGCGCAGCCGCGCCACGAGCGCCCGCTCGTCGTCCCCTGCCATCGTTGTCATAACTCGCCGGGCGGCCGCGCGTGACACGTCACGGACCGGCCTGCGGCGAGTTGTACCTCGAGAAGGTTGAATCAGGGAGGAACAATGCCGAATCTTGTCGATTTGCTCGGAGAAGTGAGCCTGTTTGCCAAGCTGACGATGGCGGTCGCCATCGTCGCCTTCGGTCTCGCCGTTGCCTATGTCTTTCGGCCGACCGAGCAGAAGCTGGTCCTGATGCGGCCGCTCTCGCTGGCGGTTATCTTCGCAACGGTCAGCGGCGTGCTCGGGGGCTGGATGGCGGTGCTCGGCGGCGTTGCCGCGTCGCCTGATGGGCACCTGCCGACCGCCAGTGTCTATCGAGGCATTGCCGAGACACTCACGGTCGGCTTTGTCTCATTCGGCCTCCTCGCCGCTGCCTGGGTGCTGGTGGCGGCCGGCGTGCTGCGGCGTCAAGCGGCTTCTTGAGCGACGGGCGTTAGCGTGTTCTCAGCGGGCTTGCCCGCGCCCCCGTGGTTGGTTAGCGCATCGGCGTCGATCCGTACCCGCGCGGTGCGGCCTCCACTCGGTCAGTTCGCTTTGTTCTCACCGGACGGCAGCGGCTGCCACAGTTCCACTTTGTTTCCGTCGGGATCGAGCACCCACGCGAATATGCCGTTGTCGTCGGATTCAGGGCCCTTCAAGATCTCGACGCCGTTTCGCTTCAGATCGGCGAGCATTTCCGGCAGGTTGTCGACGCGGTAGTTGAT
>JBKPSE010000403.1:0-3943 GCA_046765855.1 Acidobacteriota bacterium
GCCTCGTCGCCAGCAAGGCCTCCGCTCGGAGCGCACCCAAATTGCTATCGCTGGTAGTCCAGAGCGCGTTGACGCCGGAGCCGAACGCGATCCGCTTCGCCGACATCAAGGCCGCCCTGCAGGAAGGCCAGCAGTGCCAGGGCTGCCATGCGCCAGCCAGTGCGCTGCACCCGCCCATTGCCTTTACGAGCTATGACCGCGATGGCGATGGCGCCATCGGCGCGATGGACGACGCCTGGTTCTACGCCGAGGTGAGGAGCCGGATCAATTTCACGGAGATCGCCGCGAGCGCGCTTCTGCAGAAGCCCGCGGGGCAGCATCACTTCGGCGGTCTCGGTAACGGCTTCGACACGAGTCTGGGACCCGGACAACCGGGGCGCGCGAAATACGATCTCTTTCAGAACTGGATCCTCAACGGCGCGCCGCAATAGCGAGCGCCTCACAGGATCAGTACGTTCGCCGGCGCGGCCGGTTGTACTGGTCCTTCGGAAACACGAAGGGCGGCGTGCGGCCCACGAGCGCCTCGATCAGCATCAGCTCCTGGTCGGTGTGGTTGATGAACGGTGCGAGGCGGATGTTCTGCCCGGGCTGCTCCCCAGTCAGGATGTACAGCGGCCGATCGTGGTGGCTCGACACGACCGTTTCGCGGCTCGTGGCATCGCTCGCTGAGGCGATTTCGGCGGTTCCATCGCACGTGCAGAAATAGGTTTGCTCCGGATCCGACTCCAAGTAGACGCCCGTTCCGCGGATGCCGATGGAAGCGTTTTTCGTCGTCATGCGGACGGCTCGGCCGGTCGGGAACACCGACAGTATCTTCCCGGTCAGCACGCGAAGGCCCGATACGACCATCGAACCGCTCTCCTTCGTTTCCATCGTCACCTGGCTCTCGCTGCGCTGAAGGTGCGCGGTCTCGCCAACGGCGTAGATCACTTCGCCATCTTTGCCGGTCTCGATGGTGGAGTCAGCAGCGATCTGGGTGTCGGGCGTAGCCGGTTGCCCGTCGACCAGCACCTGCCCTTCGATCCGATAGATCGACTTCCCCTTCGGCAGCGGTGCGGGCCTGCTGCCGAGCACTTGCGCCGCGACGTTGCGGCTTCCGATTGCGGTCGAGACAAGGGCCGCCGCAAGCACCTCCATCAGAAGGCGGCGCTGCGGATCTTCATCAGTCCTGTTCCACGTCATCGTTGAGTCGCAAGAGTGTCGATTTGCGATTTTGGGCCGGTTGCCGTTCCCGGTCAAAGCGGAGAGTTGCAATAGAACGGTGCGGAAAATTCGCACAAGCTGGCCGGCGTTCGCGCCACACTCTCAGGCGCACCAACCTGGGCGTCACCTTTTGCAGCCGCTTCCGCAAGTGGCGAAGCATCGCCTATGCTTCGCGCTCGCACAGCATATTGCCTGGTGAACCATCGTCCGCTGGATGCCGAAGTTCACGCTCGGTGGCGTCGTTCGGATTGCGATCGAACTGGCGCTGATGGCTTGTCTGCTGACCGACGCCGCGGGCTGGATCGAGATCCCTGCGCTCACCCAGCTCGAACGCTGGGCCTACGACGCGAGGGTCCGTCTGTTCCTGCCGCGAACGCGCGACCCACGCATCGTCATCGTGGACATCGACGAAAGAAGTCTCAAGGCCGAGGGATACTGGCCATGGAGTCGCGACAAGCTCGCCCTGATGATGCATCAGCTCTTCGGGCGCTATGGGGTGCGCGTCGTCGCCTTCGACACCGCCTTTCCCGAGGCCGACCCGAACGCCGGCCTGCCGGTTCTCGAAGCGGCCGCCCGTGGTGAATTGCGCGACGACGCGGCATTTCAAACTTTTTTCGAGCGTATGCGCCCCTCGCTCGACCACGACCGGCTCTTTGCCGAAGAGATCAACAAGCATCCTGTAGTCCTAGGGTTCCTCGTAAGCGCGCAGGCAGAGCGATCGGCCGTATTGCCGCCGCCCGCGTTCCCGGCGAGCGCTCTTGCCGACGCGCAGTACAGCTATTTCAGCGCCACCGGCTACAGCGGCAACATCGCGCCGCTGCAGGCGGCCGCGACGGCCGCAGGCCATCTATACGCCGCGCTCGACCCGGACGGTGTCACGCGCAGCGTGCCGATCTTCATGCAGGTGGGAGACGATTTCTACGAGGCGCTGTCGCTGGCCGTCCTTCGCGTCTACCTAGGCAACGCGCCGATCAAGCTCGAGAGGACCGTCGTCGCCTCGGGCGCACGTAACGTCGGGTGGATGCGCTCCGTGAACATCGGCGGCGGCGCAGTGCGCATTCCGCTCGACGAGAGGATGGCGGCGCTCATCCCGTTCCGCAGCCCGGGCAGCTATCGCTATGTGTCGGCCACCGACGTGATCCGGGGCACGCTCGGCGCCGACGAGCTGAATGACCGGATCGTCCTCGTCGGTACCTCGGCACGGGGGCTCGTCGACGTCCGCGCCACGCCGGCGCTGGAGGATCTCCCGGGTGTGGAGATCCACGCGAGTCTCATCTCCGGTGCGCTCGACAACGCCGTGAAATCCCGGCCGACGGAGACGATCGCCATTGCCATGCTCACCATCCTGCTCGTCGGCATTGCGTTCGCGGTGTTTCTGCGAAGGCTGTCGGCCCTCGCCGCGACGCTCGCCGTAGCGGGCGTGCTTGCAGTGTTGCTGGGCGTGAATGCGTGGGCGTGGCAGGCGCGCAATCTGGTGCTCCCGCTGGCTGGCCCGCTGGTCATGCTGGCGGGCCTCTACTTTCTCGACGTCGTGTGGGGTTACTTCGCGGAAACCCGTCACCGGCGGCTGCTGACCGAGCTGTTCGGAACCTACGTTCCAAAGGAAATCGTCGCCGAGATGGCGGAGCATCCCGAGGAGTATTCGATGCACGGCCAGAGCCTCGATATGACCGTGCTTTTCGCCGACATTCGCGACTTCACGTCGATCGCAGAAACGCGAACGCCGCAGGACCTGAAGGACCTGATCAACACCTTCTTCACGAGGATGACCCTCTGCATCCAGGACCAGCGCGGCATTGTTGACAAGTACATCGGCGACGCGATCATGGCCTTCTGGGGGGCGCCGGTGCGTGATGCCGAGCATGCGCGGCACGCGCTCGAATGCAGTATGGCGATGCAGAAAGCCTTGCGCGAGCTGGATCCCCTGTTCGCGAAGAAGCGTTGGCCTGCGCTGCGCATTGGCGTCGGCCTCAATTGCGGCACGATGAGCGTCGGCGACATGGGCTCACACTTTCGCCGTTCCTACACCGTAATGGGTGACGCGGTGAACCTCGCCTCGCGCCTTCAGGATCTCACCAAGGAATACGGCGTGGGCGTCCTCGTCTCCGAGAACATCGTGCGCGCCGTGCAGCACTTCGTCTATCGAGAAGTGGACAAGGTGCGGGTGAAGGGCAGGCGCGAGGGTGTCGCGATTTTCGAGCCCATCGGCGCCCAAGGCGAGGTCCGCAGCGACACGCTCTTGGAGATCGCGCGTTTCCACGAGGCCCTGGAGCACTTCCGCGAGCGGCGCTGGGACGAGGCCGAAGCGCTGCTCAATGAACTCGCCGCCGCCGCGCCTGGAGTGAAACTCTACCGGATCTACCGGGAGCGCATCGATCAGTTCCGCGCGAGCCCGCCGGCTGCCGGCTGGGACGGCGTCTTCGGTTTCACCACCCGGTGATGTTCGCGGCGGCGAAGCGACTTGCGATCGTGCGAGCCGGCTGCAGGGCTGGATCTTTGAGCTGAAGCACGACGGTTTTGACAGTCGTGATCGCCGCGGGAGAGTGAAGTTTCCCGTTACGTTGTTCGGATCGCGCCTGCAATATGGTCACAGCCGAGTATGGCGCGCCATAGGAAACGACTGCAGAGCACTCCCATCGATGCTGCCATCCATCGGCATCGAAGTCCTCGCTCGGGAGCCTAACCTCGGCCCCTAATTCACATCGGAGCGTTCGACAGGTGAAGGATCAGGTCAAAGTGC
>JBKPSE010000404.1:0-5242 GCA_046765855.1 Acidobacteriota bacterium
GTGCACCAGTACGCGTCGACCCGCGTGCCTTATCCGATGCTCGTGCAGGGCTCGGCGCCGCGCTCGGCGCTGCTGCGCGAGTTCAAGGCGACACCCAACGCGGTGCTGTTCGCGACGTCCAGCTTCTGGCAGGGAGTAGACGTCGTCGGCGAGTCGCTGAGCTGCGTGATCATCGACAAGCTGCCGTTCGCCTCCCCTGGCGATCCGATCACATCGGCGCGGATTGAAGCGATCAATAACGAGGGGGGCAACGCTTTCGCCGAATACCAGATACCGCTGGCCATCCTCGCGCTGCAGCAGGGGCTGGGACGGCTGATCCGCCACCGGCAGGATCGGGGCGTGCTGGCCGTGCTCGACCCGCGCCTTCGAACGATGGGCTACGGACGACGGTTTCTTGCCTCTTTGCCGCCCGCACCTGTAACGCAAGACATCGAAAGTATCGATAAGTTCTTCGACCCCTCGGCCTAGCGCCCGGGGTGGTTCGAATGGAGCCGAGCAACGATGTCTGACGCGCGTGCGGCGCTGGTCCGCCCGATCCTGAAGTGGGCCGGTGGGAAACGGCAGCTCCTGCCGGAGCTGCGGCCGTTCTATCCTCACCGCTTCGATCGATATCTCGAGCCGTTCCTGGGCAGCGGCGCCGTGTTCCTCGATCTGCACAACCGCGGGCTGCTGGACGGGCGCAAGGTCACCTTGTCGGACGTGAATGCCGATGTGATCGGGTGTTACCGCGCGGTCCGCGATGCACCTGGTGAAGTGGTGGCGGCGCTGCGCACGCTGGAAGCGGAATACGTCCGCAGCGGCGCGGCGCATTTCTACGAGATCCGCGATCGCCAGTTCAACCCGAAGCGGCGCGCCGTCGAGGGCAGCGCGGATCCGGCGGCGGCGTATACCCCGGCGCTGGCGGCGATGCTCATCTATCTCAATCGCACCGGCTTCAACGGATTGTTCCGCGTGAACGGGCGCGGCGAGTTCAACGTGCCCGCGGGACGTTACGCGCGTCCGCTGATCTGCGACGAACCCAACCTGTACGCGTGGAGCGAGGCGCTCGGCCGGCCCGGACGCACGCTTCGCGTCTGCCCGTTCGAGCGTGCGCTTGCGAGCGGGCGTGAAGGGGACTTCATCTATCTCGATCCGCCGTACGCGCCGCTGAGTGGAACCGCGCGGTTCACCGCCTATACCGCCGATGGTTTCGGCGCCCGCGAGCAGGAAGCGCTGCAGCGCTGGGTGATCACGCTCGCCGCGCGGCGGGCATTCGTCCTGCTGAGCAATTCGGCGGCGCCGCAGATCCGAGCGCTCTACGCGCGGCATCGCGGCGCGCGCTCCGCCGGTCTGCGCGCGACGACGGTGGTGGCGCGCCGCGCCATCAATTCGCGGGCGTCGAGTCGCGGGCCGATTCGCGAATACCTCATCACCAACGTCGCCAGACGATCGGTGTAAACTATTCTCCTGTCAGTTTTTCACTGGAGGATCCCCATGACGAGCGCCACCATACGCCGGTCGCTCATGACGTGCGCCATGACCCTCGCTCTCGCGGTGGCCGCCGCTCCCGCCATCGCGCAGACCGGGCAGATCAAAGGCAAAGTGGTCGACGCGCAGGGCAGCCCGGTCGACGGCGCCAAGATCGTGCTCTACAACCAGCAGACCAATCGCTCACTCGAAACGAAGACCAACAAGAAGGGTGAGTACATCCAGGTCGGGCTGTCGCCGGGTAAATACAAGGTGACGGCGTCGAAGGGGGATCTGTCGAACGCGCAGGACATCGACATCCACCTCGACATGGCGAACCTCGACTTCAAGCTGATTCCCGGCGGGGCCGGCCCGGCCGGCGGCGGCGTCTCGAAGGAAGAGGCCGCCAAGATGAAGGCGAAGGCGGAAGCGGCGACCAAGACGTTCGCCGAAGGCGTCGAGCTGAGCAACGCCGGCAAGAGCGCGGAGGCGATCGCGAAGTTCAACGAAGTGATCGCGGTGATTCCCAACTGTGCCGAGTGCTACGCGAACATCGGCACGGTGCATACCCGCGACAAGAAGTACGAAGATGCCGAGGCGGCGTACAAGAAGGCGATCGAACTGAAGCCCGACTTCGCCGAAGCCTACAACGGTCTCGCCAACCTCTACAACGCGGAGAAGAAGTTCGATCTCGCGGCAGAGGCGAGCAAGAAGGCGATGGAGCTGTCCACGGCAGCCGGCGGGGCGGCCGGCGCGGCCGGCGCAGCCGCCGCCGGCAATGCGGCGGCGGTATTCAACCAGGGCGTCATCCTGTGGAACGCGCAGAAGTTCGCCGAAGCGCGCACTCAGTTCGAGCAGGCGGTCAAGCTCGATCCGAACATGGCCGACGCACACTACTGGCTCGGCATGGCGCTGCTCAATGCCGGCGACATGGCGGGCGCCAAACCGAAGTTCGAGACATACCTGAAGCTGGCGCCGACGGGACAGTACGCCGAGACGGCGAAGTCGGTCATCGCGTCGATCAAGTAGCCTCCTTCTTGAACGACATCGTCGGCAACCTCGCGGCGATCCGACAAGGGAGCGCCGCGGCGGCCACAGCGGCGGGCCGTGAGGCCGGCGCGATTCGACTGCTGGCCGTCTCGAAAACCTTCGGCGCCAATCACGTGCGCGCCGCGTACGCCGCCGGCCAGCGCGATTTCGGCGAGAACAAGGTCCAGGAAGCACTGCAGAAGAAGGAGCAAACGGCCGACTTAGAGATCAGGTGGCACCTGATCGGCCACCTCCAGTCGAACAAGGCGAAGAAGGCCGCCGAGGCCTTTGCCGCCATCCATTCGATCGATTCCGTCGACCTGCTGCAGCGCGTCGACCGTGCGGCAGCGGAGGCGGGAACGGCGCCCGGCGTGTTCATCCAGGTCGACCTCGCCGGCGAGACGACCAAGTTCGGCGCCTCCGAAGCGGACGTTCCCGCGATCGCCCGGGCGGCCGCAGACTGCCGGGCGGCGCGTCTGCAAGGCTTGATGCTCCTGCCCCCGTGGTTCGACGACCCGGAACGCGCGCGCCCCTACTTCCGGCGGCTGCGCGAGTTGCGGGATCGCCTGGTGCAGGACGGCGTTGATGGTTCGCAGCTGCGCGAACTGTCGATGGGCATGAGCCATGACTTCGAAGTGGCGATACAGGAAGGGGCGACGCTCGTCCGCGTCGGCACCGCGATTTTCGGCAAACGCACTGTGAGGACCTGATGTTCGACCGCACACAACCACCCCGCCCGACCGACGACCCGGTCGCGCCGCAGCCGCCCGAGCGCGTCATGCGCATCACGCCGATGGACATGCGGCAGCAGCGCTTCAAGCCGGCGATGCGCGGCTACGACCGCACCGACGTGGTCGCGTTTCTCACTGAAGCGGCGGACGACTACGAACAGGCGATGCGTGAGATCGATCGCCTGCGCGGCGACCTGGCACGGATGGAGGCGCTGCTCGCCGATCACCGGCAGCGCGAGAGCAATCTTCGCGACACGCTCACGACCGCGCAGCGGCTGGCCGACGAGATGAAGGAAGCGGCGAGCAACGAGGCCAAGCTGACGCTGCGCGAGGCCCAGGGACGCGCGGATCTGCTGCTGCAGAAGGCCCAGGCCCGGCTCGGCGAGCTCGATCACGACGTCAACGAGCTGAAACTGCGCCGGCGCGACGCCGAGGGGGCGGTCGAGGCGACGATCCAGGCGCTTTATCGCGCGCTCGAGTTCATCCGCGATCAGGACCAGACGCGCAACGACGACAACCTGCTCCTCCATCGGCCGCGGCAGATCGAGCAGCAGCCGGCGGCACCGGCGCAAGGGCCGATCGTGGAGGAACGAAAAGCGTCGAGTTGAGCGGAGTTGGCAGTTCGCAGTTGGCAGTTCGCAGCAGGTAGCAGTAAGCAGATAGCAGTAAGCAGGTAGCCGGAAGCCGGAAGCGGGAAGCAGGAACCAGATACCAGTAGCCGTTCTGAATGTTCGCGTCATCCCTCGGTCGCCGCGCAGTCGCGTCGACGGTACTCGGGCTGGCGCGATCCTGATTCGCCTTGCCGCCCCGCCGGTCGAAGGGGCCGCCAATGACGCGCTGATTGCCTTCCTGGCAGACGCGCTCGATGTTCCGCGGCGCGACATCACCGTCCTCGCCGGCGAGAAATCCCGGAACAAACGAGTCCGCGTGAGCGGGCTCGACGACAAGACCGTCCTCGAGCGTCTGGTGAGATAGCATCCCGCCGTGCTGGTACTGCGCCACATCCGGCAGCTGCTCACCTGCGCGGGGCCGGCGCCGCGCAAAGGGCACGAGCAGCGAGAGGTCGCCATCATCGCCGACGGCGCCGTCGCCTCCGACGGCGAACGCATCGTTTTTGCCGGGCCCGATCGCGAGCTGCCTTTGCCGATGACCAGGGTGCCGGACTCCTCGCAGATCGATTGCCGTCGGTTGTCGGTCGTCCCTGGTTTCGTCGACGCGCACACCCACGCGATGTTCGCCGGTGACCGGCGCGACGAATTGCGGCGCCGCCTGGCGGGCGCAACCTACGCGGAAATTGCCGCGGAAGGCGGCGGCATCATTGCCACCGTGCGCGCGACCCGCGCTGCGTCGGAACAGGAGCTGGTGGATGGCACCCGCACGCGGCTGGCCGAGATGCTTGCGTGCGGGACGACGACCGCGGAAATCAAGAGCGGCTACGGTCTGGACGTCGAGTCCGAGCTGAAGATGCTGCGCGCGATCAGGACCCTGGCGCGCGAGCAGCCAATCGATCTCGCGCCAACATTCATGGGCGCGCACGAAATCCCGCTCGCCTATCGCAGCCGGAGGGACGAGTACATCCGGCTCGTCATCGACGAGATGATCCCGCGCGCTGCGGCGGAGGGGCTCGCCGAGTGGTGCGACGTGTTCTGTGAGACCGGCGTCTTCACGCCCGAAGAGTCAACGCGCATCCTGCAGGCGGGAGCGGCGCATGGATTGAAGCTGCGGATTCACGCCGACGAGCTCGGGCCGAGCGGCGGCTCGCAGGTTGCCGCTGTCGTTGGCGCACGCTCGGCCGATCATCTCGTGTTCGTCCCCGAAAGCGGCATGCAGGCAATGCGCGACGCCGGTGTCGTGGCCACGCTTCTGCCCAGTGCGGCGTTCTATCTCAAACTCGGCCGCTTCGCGCCGGCGCGCCAGCTGATCGACGCGGGCGTGGCCGTAGCTCTGGCGACCGATGTCAATCCCGGCGGCGGTTTTTCGCCGTCGATGCCCTTCGTCATGACCCTCGGCTGCTTCGGCATGGCCCTGACGTTCGA
>JBKPSE010000405.1:0-1929 GCA_046765855.1 Acidobacteriota bacterium
CCCCAGGGACCAGGCCGAACAACGACAGGGCAGAAAAGCGGCCGCCGATGTCGGGCGGATTGAGAAACGCTTTGCGGTAGCCGCGCGATTCGGCGAGACGCGCGAGCTCCGTGCCCGGATCGGTGACGGCAAGGAAATGCCGCCCGGCGTTCGTTCCGAGCGCCGCCGACATGTACTGCCAGAACGTTTTTTCCATCGACGCCGGTTCGATGGTGCCGCCGCTCTTGCTCGCGACCAGGAACATCGTGCGCGGAGGATCGAGGCGTGTCAGTGCACCGTGGATCGCGGCTTCGTCGGTGGTGTCCATGACGACCAGCTGCGGATAGCCGTCGCGGACGCCGAAAACGCTGCGCATCACTTCGGCGCAGAGGCTGCTGCCCCCCATGCCGAGCAGATACACGGTGGCGATGCCGTCCGCCTTCACCTCGTCCGCAAGCGCTTCGACGCGATCCAGCTCGGGTTTCATGCCGGCAGGCACGTCGAGCCAGCCGAGACGGTTGGCGATGGCCTGCGCCACGTCGCCGGTCGGATCCGCGGTCCAGACGGAGACGTCGCGCCGCCAGATGCGTCCTATAAGACGGTAGTCCACGAGGCCAGTGTATAATCAGAGCAGGAGAAGGGCAGAAATGATCAACGTGACCCCCACCGCAGCAACGAAGATCAGCGAGCTGCTGGCGGAAGAAAACAAGACCAATGCAGGCCTGCGGGTGTTCGTGCAGGGCGGCGGCTGCTCAGGTTTCCAGTACGGCCTCATGATCGATGAGGGCGAGGGAGATGCGGCGACCGACTCGGTGATCGAGTCGAACGGCGTCAAGCTGCTGGTGGATCCGATCAGCGCGCGCTATCTGCGCGGCGCCGAAGTGGATTTCGTGGACAACGTCACCGGTGGCGGATTCACGATCAGGAATCCGAACGCCAAGTCCACCTGCGGCTGCGGTTCGTCGTTCTCGGTGTAGCTTCCGCCGCTGGCGGAAGCCGCTTTGATCGACCTTCACTTACATACCACCGCGTCCGACGGCGCACTCTCGCCGTCGGCGCTCGCATTCGAGGCCCGCGCTGCGGGCCTTTCTGTTTTCAGCGTGACCGATCACGATACCCTTGCCGGCGTGGCAGAAGCGCAGCGCTGCGCCGCCGACGCCGGGATTGAATGCATCCCGGGTATCGAAATCAGCGCCGTCTCCGACGGTCGCGACGTGCACATGCTCGGTTATTTCATCGACGGCGCCTCTCGCTCCCTGCAGCGGTTTCTCGAACGCCAGCGCGAGGACCGGCTGCGGCGGGTGCGCGAGATCGGCGAGCGGCTGGCCGTCCTGGGCGCGCCGATTGACGTTGCGCCAATCCTTGCGGACGCCTCGCGCGGCCGCAGCGTCGGCCGTCCGCAGATCGCCGAGGCGTTGCTCGCCGCCGGCCACATCGCCACGCGCGACGAGGCGTTCAGCCGTTTCCTCGAGTGCGGCGGCGCGGCGTTCGTGCCGCGGTGCGGCGCCTCACCGGCCGAGGTCGTCGCGATCATTCACGATGCCGGCGGCCTCGCGTCCATCGCCCATCCAGGGCTGACGCGGCTGGATCATCTCATCCCCGAGCTCGCCGCCGCCGGACTCGATGCGCTCGAGGCTCGGCACTCCGACCACGACGCCGAGACGGAAGCGCGCTACCGCACGATGGCGCGCGAGCTCGGGCTGCTCGTCACGGGTGGATCCGACTTCCACGGCGCAGACAGCGGGCATCGCGTCTCGCAACTTGGGGTGGTGACGCTGCCGGAACAGGATTACGCTGCACTGAAAGAACGCGCCTCGCGCGTGTAGGGGAGTTCCGCCTTCGCCAAGGCTACGGCAGGGTCTGGCCGAGCAGCGAGCGAGCGAAGCGACGCGACCCGGTAGAAAAGCGAGCGAGCGCAGCGAAGCGCGCCCACGCGCTCGGAGCGAGGCG
>JBKPSE010000406.1:0-2363 GCA_046765855.1 Acidobacteriota bacterium
CGCGTGGTGCGGGCGAGGCGAACGCCGGCGAGCATCCGCCGCAACGTCGCCGGATCGCATGCGATCGAAGTCGGGCAGAACGCCGTCGTGCCATACCGCGGCAGCCGCTCCGCCATGGTCGCAATCGCGCCGCCGCCCTCGAGCGTGTCGGTTCCCTCTATGCCGTGCACGTGGACGTCGATGAACCCCGGGACGATGTAGCGATCCCGCAGATCGATATGAACATCGGCGTCGCTGACCTGCGGCGAATCGCGAATCTCGACGATCCGTTCGCCGTCGAGAATCAGCGTTGCGCCGGCAAGCAGCCGATCCGGCAGCACCAGATCGGCGCCGGACAAACGGATCATGCGGAGGCGGTCAGCGCCAGGCGTGCGGCGCCGATGGCTACCTCATCGCTGCCCAGCGTCGAAAACTCGACGCGCAGCCCGCTCATCGCGTCCGGCGGCAGACGGCGCGCGCACTCCTGCCGCACTGCGTCGAGCATCAAATCGGCGGCGGCCGCGCTGCCGCTGACGATCACGACTTCGGGATCGATCGCCGCAGCCAGAGTGGCGACGGCCATGCCGATATATTTCGCCGTATCGCGGACGACCGAGATGGCGACGCCATCGCCGGCGCGCGCCCCTTCGAATACGTGCTGCCCCGTGATCGCGTCGAGCGATCCGCCGGCGGCGTCGAGCACGCGCGAGTGATCGCCCGCCTGAATGCGCCACGACAGCCGTCGGGCAATGCCCTTCGACGACACTTCAGCGGACAAGCTGCCCTCGCGGCGATAGTCCTGCCGTTCCACCGGATTGAGGGCCAGCCATGCGGCGGCGCCGGCGCGGTTGTGCGCGCCGGACCACAGCTTTCCGTCGAGCATCAATCCGGCATAGACCTCGTCGCCGATGTGCAGGCAGATCGCATGCCGGACGTCCTTCGCGGCGCCCAGCCAGGCTTCGGCGGCGACCGCGGCCGCGCCGGCGGTGCAATGCGTGACGTGCTTCACGCCGGGGACGGTCGTCCTGTCGGCCGCGTCCGTCGTGGCGATGCCGGCGCGCTCCGGTGTATGCGCGTTCATGACGGCGCGTGCGGCCTGCGCCGCGGTGGCACCGCTGCCGCGCGCCACGACCTCGCCGCGCTCGTCGACCATGACGGCGCGGGCGGGGCTTTCGGAGAGATCAAGACCCAGGCTGAGCATCGATGTGCCACTCCACCTTGCGCCGCTCGAGCGGCAGCGCACGCGCCTCGGGCCCCCGGAACAGCTCGCGGTCCATCTGCGCGAGCAGCCGGCGCAGCCAGCGCTCGTCGGGCGCGCACAGCACCATGACACCGGCGCCCTCGTCGGGCGGAAAAAGACGATCGTCCAGGTAATCGCGATCCAGCGTTACCAGCGTGCGTCCCAGCTGCCGGGCGAGCCGGTAATGCTCGGTGTCGCGGGCGCGGCGCAGATCGTCATGCTCGATCACGAACAGCACGTTCCAGCCGAGCGTCGCGCGCATGTAGCCGACGACGCCGTTGGGGATGTTCGCGTCGGCATAGACGCGCGGCTGTCCCGCCGATTGTTCGACGAGCGGTCCGAGCTCCGACGACAGTGTGCCCATTACCGATGGCGATCGATTTCCGCCGGCTGCTCCTGCGTGTCCTTCGCCCCCTTCGTGTCCCGCGCGGCCCTCGCTTGCTTCAGCAGGTCGGCAACGAGGGCGTCGCGCTTGTGCACCAGTTCGCGGCGCGGTCTGCGGTTGTGCGTGGAGCCGACGGCGAATTCGCAGAAGAGCGGAAAGGCGATCGTCGAGTCGCAGTAGGCGACGACAGTGTCGGGCAGCACTCCGGGATTGACCTTGCCCCAGCTCACCGCTTCGGCAGGCGTCGCGCCCGAAAGGCCACCCCAGACGACTTGATCCGTCGTCAGCTGGATGAAGTAGTCGTTGCCACCCTTGGGGATGCCGTAGACCTCCCACAGCGTCGGCTGCCCCTGAAGGTAGAAGTTCTTGGGCGATCCGCCGCCGAGAATGACGCAGCCATTCTGTTTGCCGGCGAGAATGATGGCGCACACCTCGTTCACGTCGCGGTTGGGATCGATCATCAGGGTGCCGCCGTTCATCAGCTCGTGATACGCGACGTTCATGCCGATAGAACTATCGCCGGGCGACGAGGTGTAGATCGGCAGCCCGCACTGCGCTGCCTTGGCGACGACCGAGTATTCGGCGCATTCGGGGTTGCGCGACAGCAGGTCCTCCCCCAGGCGGTAATGAAATTCCGCCGTCGACATCGGGCCGGAGAGCTTCGAGCGGACGAGGAAGTCGCGGATGTAGGAGTCGGTCTCGAGCAGCACGGTCGCGGGAAAGAGGACGTCGTAAATCCGGATAATGCCTTGCTCATAC
>JBKPSE010000407.1:0-6115 GCA_046765855.1 Acidobacteriota bacterium
TCCCACGCCTCGTCGGGTGAATCGACCCACTTGAGCAGATCGAGATCGGATGGGCTGATCGCCCCCCAGTCGTCCATCGGCTTCAGATCGATGATCTCCTCCCAATACTCGCGCCCATAGAGGAAAACGCCGAGCTGCTTCGACAGCTTCTGCGTCTGCGCCAGCGTCAGGATCTCGAACATTTCATCGAGCGTGCCAAAGCCGCCGGGAAAAATCACCAGCGCCTTCGCCAGATACGCGAACCAGAACTTCCGCATGAAGAAGTAGTGAAATTCGAAGTGCAGCCCTTCGGTGATGTAGCGGTTCGCCCCCTGCTCGAACGGCAGACGGATGTTGAAGCCGATGCTCTTGCCGCCGGCCTCGCGCGCGCCGCGATTCGCCGCTTCCATGATGCCGGGACCGCCGCCGGACGTCACGACGAACCGGTGACGCGGCGACTCGAGCGACAGGCTCCACTTCGACAGGCGATTGGCGAGCTCGCGGGCGTCTTCGTAATAGCGCGACCACTCGACCGCCTTGCGGCTTCGCTTGAGCAGTGCCGCGTAATCGCGGCTCCGGCTGCCGCGCTTCTTGAGACGGTCCAGCGCGCGCGTCGCCTCGACGCGGCTGTGCACGCGCGCCGAACCGAAAAACACCACGGTGTCCTGGATGTTCTGTTCCTTGAGGCGTCGGAGCGGCTCGAGGTACTCGGCGAGAATGCGCAGCGGCCGCGCATCGTCGCTCTCGAGAAAGTCCGCGTCCATATACGCCAGCGGCTGGTCGGGCATATCTGAAAAACTGTATCATTTGCCTATGCACAGACGTTGCAGTGTCCTGGCGATCGCCGCCCTCGTGTTCACGGGCAGCTTCGCCGCAAGCGCGCGGCAGGGGACTTCGACGACGAGTTCGACCGCGTCGACGACGCAGGCGCAGCCGCAGCGCTCGAACAATCCCAATGGATGGACGCTGCCGCCGGAGGCGGACCAGGAAAAGAATCCGTTCGCCGGCGACGCCAGCGCCGTCGCGGCGGGCAAGCAGTTGTTCGGCAAGAACTGCCAGCGCTGTCACGGCCCCGGCGGCAAAGGCGATGGACCGGATGCAGATCCGGACGCGATGCAGGACATGGATCTGACGGTGGCGCGCCGCGCCAGTCGAAATCCTGACGGCGTGGTCTTCTACAAGGTCGGGAACGGACGCAAGAAGCCGAAGATGCCGGCGTTCAAGGACGAACTGACGAAGGAACAAATCTGGCAGATCGTCGCTTACACGCAAACGCTGCGCAGCGCGCAGTGATCAACCCAGCACTCTGGGCAGCCACTCTCCGATGAGATAGCCGACGGCCGCGACGCCGAACCCCACCACGAACATGTCGCGGCCGCTCACCCAGATCCCTCGTCCGGTGAACAGACTCCGCGCGGCGCCGATGCCGAAATGCGCGGCCATGCTGATGGCGAGCGACGCCCAGACCGCCGGCATGTGGTCCATGAAGAGAAACGGCAGGATCGGAATGAACGCCCCGACCGCCGTCGCGCTGCCGGTCACGAGCCCGTCCTTGAGCGGCGCCAGCTCCGCTGGATGGATGTTGAGCTCTTCGCGCACCTGCGTCTCGAGCGCGCGCACCGGATCCAGCATCGCCATCCGTGCCATCTCGCGCGCGTTCTCCTTCGGCATGCCCTTCGCCTCGTAGATCAGCGCCAGCTCCTCCTCCTCGAGGTCGGGCATGAGGCGCATTTCCTGGCGCTCCATCTCGATTTGGTGAGCCTGCACCTCCGCCTCGCTCTTTGCCGCGAGATACCCGCTCGCTCCCATCGACAGTGCGTCGGCAAATGCGCCGGCGATGCCGGTGACGATGACCACGTGGGCGCCGAGGTCCGCACCCACTACGCCAGCGACAAGTCCGAAGTTGGCGGTCAGGCCGTCGTTGAACCCGTAGACGATGCTCCGCAGCAGTCCGCCGGCGCCGCCGACGTGCCACGGCTCCCCTTCGCGGCCCATGACCTCGGACAACTCCCGGGCGTGCACGGCCGAATCGGCGGCGATGTCGAGGGCCGCTTTGTGTATCGTCTTCTGCTGGGGCGAATGACGCGCGAGTCCAAGATAGGCCTGCACTTCGCGCCCTTCCTCGGCCAGGACCAGCGGCAGGACCGACGCAGGTCCGAACGTGCGCGCGACCCAGGCCAGCATCCGTGTCCGCCGCGCGACTTCATATTTGGGCAGCGGCCGCCCGGCTTCGCGAAACAACTCTTCCCACCGCGCGGTGTGGCGATCCTCGACGATGGCAAGGCGGCCGAAGAGATCGCGACGCTCGGCGTTGGTGTCCGCGCGTGCCAGCTCGCGATAGAGCCACGCGGCGTCGCGCTCGTCGGCGTAATGCTCGTCCCAGTGGTCGTCCATGTCGCGTCCAGTGTACTGCGGTAGCATGAGCCGCGCATGTCGACGCCGGAGGCGGCAACGCCCGAGTTCGAATACTCCGTGCTCGTCAACGCCGCCCCGACGCGCGTACTCATGGCCTTCTTCGACCCGCACGCGCTGTCGACGTGGTGGCAAGTGGCGCGATCGGTGACGACGCCTCGGCCGATGGGCATCTACGCCGTCGAGTGGGTGCCCACACGTGAAGCGGATGAGATCCTCGGCCGGCTCGGCGGCGTGTTCTGCGGGCGGGTGATGGAGTTCCTGCCCGGACGTGAAATGTTCATTGCAGATGCGTGGTGGCTGCCGCCCGACGGCGACCCGATTGGACCGATGGCGCTGGAAGTGACCTGCCGCATGGCCGGTCCCGCCTGCCGGCTTCATGTCAAGCAGACCGGCTTCGAGGACACGCCGCGCTGGCGCCGTTACTACGCGGTGATCGCGAGCGGCTGGCGCTCGTCGCTCGCCGCGCTCAAACAATACGTGGAGCATCCCGAATGAGCGGCGCCGACGGCGGCCGCCGGTTCATCAAGGCGCTGAATCTCCGCGATGTGGTCCTCATGAACATCGTCGCGGTAGTCGGACTGCGGTGGATCGCGCGGGGCGCGCGAACGGGTCCGGCATCGGTGCCGTTGTGGATGCTCGCGTGGATAGCGTTCTTCGTGCCGCTTGCGCTGGCGGTCGCGGCGCTGGCGCGCAAGTACCCCGAACAGGGCGGGGTCTACGCGTGGGTGCGACGCGCCTTCGGGCCGGGACACGGGTTCATCTGCGGGTGGTGCCTGTGGGTGAACAATTTGTTCTACTTCCCGTCGGTGCTCCTGTTCGGAGCGGCCAACTTCGCGGCAATGGGCGGGGCGCGCTGGCACTGGCTCGGCGAAGCGCGCTGGTTCTCGGTGATGTTCGTCCTGATTGGCATCTGGCTCGCCGCCGCCATCAGCATCATCGGACTGCACTGGGGAAAGTGGCTGCAGAACGCCGGGACGCTCGGCGTCTGGATCCCTGCCGGGCTCCTGATCGGATGCGGCCTGCTCGCGCTGACGCGGTTCGGATCGGCGACCGACTTCAGCGTTGCAGCGATGGTCCCGCACGGCGCCGTTCTCGACACGATCGGTCTGTGGTCGGCGATGTGTTTCGCCTTTTCAGGTTTCGAAATCACGTCGCTGATCGGACAGGAGATCGAGGACCCCGAGCGGACGATTCCACGCGGGGTGTTCATCGCCGGCGCCGGCACCACCCTCATCTACATCCTCGGATCGGCGTCGGTACTCTTCGCGGTGCCGGTATCGTCGCTGAAAGAACTGAGCGGCATCACCGACGCCGTCCAGCTGGTCGGCGGACGCGTGGGTCTGACCGGACTGGCGGCGCTGACCGGCGCGCTGCTGACGCTGAACGCCCTGGCCGGTACCGCGTCGTGGACCGCGGGCGCGGCGCGCGTGCCTTTCGCGGCGGGAGTCGACGCGGCAATGCCGCGCGCATTCGCCCGACTCCATCCGCGCTACCGCACGCCCCACGTGGCGTTGATCGTCCAGTCCCTCGCCGCGAGCGCGATCTTTCTGGTGAGCGTGTTCTTCAGCGTTGCCGGACGCGCGACATCGATCCAGGAGGCGTACGACATCCTGGTCAACCTGACGATCCTTATCTATTTCGTGCCCTATCTCTACCTGTTCGCGGCGCAGATGCGGCTGCTGCCCGACACGCCGCGCTGGCCCGCGCTGCTCGGATTTGCGGCAACCGCGGTGTCCCTGGGTTTGACGTTCATCCCACCGCCGGGATCGAACCTCCTCAACTACGAAGTGAATCTGATCGTACAGGCGGCGCTGATGCTCGGCGCCGGCTTCATGTTGAAAGCTTTTGCACGTTCAGGAAATTCGCGTCGGGCCGGCTCAAGTCCGGATTGATATTGATCAAGACGACGACGGCGCGCGGTGAGAGTCCGCCTTCTTCGTGAATCGTCGGCTCCGCCGCGCGCAGGTTCTCGAGATCGGACACGATTGGCCGGACGCCCCAATAGAGCTGCAGCCGCCGCGCGATGGCCTCGGATGGCGTAACCGCGAGAATGCTCGCGCGAGGGCGCAGCGATGACAGGAGCTGCGCCGTCTTGCCGAATCGGGTCATCGCCACGATCGCCTCCGCCTGCCCCGTCGATGCCAGCGTGACCGCCGCTTCGCACATCGCGCGCCCGTGAACGGTGCGAAACGTCTCGAATCCGTCGGGAGGTTTCGAGGTGTCCTGACCCTCGAGCAGCACTTCGGCCGCGAGCAGCGCCGCGGGCGCCGCCACTGTTTCCGCGTCGCAAATGACCGCGGCGAGCGTCTCGACCGCCTTCACCGGATAATCGCCTGCCGCCGTCTCTCCGGCGAGCATGATGGCGTCCGCGCCTTGATCGACGGCGGTCGCGGCGTCGCTCACTTCCGCGCGCGTCGGCCGCGGCTGCGTCCGCATCGATTCGAGTACCTGGGTTGCGACGATCACGGGACGACCGAGCGAGCGGGCGCGCGCGATAATCGCCTTCTGCACGCGCGGGATCTGCTCGAGCGGACACTCGAGGCCCAGATCCCCGCGCGCGACCATCACCCCCTCGGAAGCCGCGAGAATGGCGTCGAGATGATCCAGCGCCTGCGGTCGCTCGATCTTGGCGATCAGGGGTACGTCCTGTTTTGCCGCGCGGGCAATGCGGCGCGCCTTCTGCACGTCGTCCGGCGTCTGCACGAAGCTCAGCGCCACCAGATCGACGCCGAGCTCGAGGCCGAACCTCAGATCGTCCTCGTCTTTGGGTGTGATTGCGGACGCAGGCAGCTTCACGCCTGGCGCATTGATGCCCTTGTGTTCGCCAAGCGTGCCGCCGTTCACGACGGTCGTGACCAGCTCGCCGCCGGACTTTCCTGTGACGCGCAGCTCGATCTTTCCGTCGTCCAGCAACAGCCGAGCGCCTTCGCCGACAGCGTCGATCAGTTCGGCATAGGCGGTAAAAACGCGTCCCGGACCGCCGGCTTTGTCGCCCGCGCCAATGCGAAGCTCGTCCCCCGATTTCAACGCGAGCGGAGCGCCGCCGTTAAGGGCGCCGGTTCGAATCTTCGGGCCGCTGAGGTCCTGAAGCACCGCGATGTGCCGTCCGGCCCTGGCGGACGCTTCCCGCACGGATCGAAAGATGGCGGCATGGGAGTCGTGAGTGCCGTGCGAGAAATTCAGGCGGAACACGTCGACGCCGGCGGCTATGAGCTGGTCGAGCGTCGCCGGATCGCTGCTGGCCGGACCGAGCGTGGCGACGATCTTGGTGCGCCTCACGACCATGGATCGACCAGTGCCTTTGGAATGCGCAGCGCTTCGGCGTCGGCGAGCGCCTCGTTCAACTGCCGCAGGCCGTAGCGTCGCGCCCCGATATCGCGAAACGGTATCGACGGGTGCGCCTCGAGGATCGACAGCGCGCGCAGGAAGTGCCGCGCCTCGCTTCCCCAGCAGCCGCGGATTTCCAGGTGCTTGCGATTGATCTGATGGTGCGCGTTGATCGTCGCCGGACCGGCATCGGTGTAATGGCCCGCGATGACGTAGCGGCCACCGACGCGCGCGAGATCCAGTCCCTCGGGAACCGCCGCCGCCGCGCCGGCGGCCTCCATGACGATGTCGGCGCCTTCTCCATGTGTCGCGTCGAGGACGGCATGACGCCGTTGCTCGATGGTCGTCCGCGTCAACTCGAGCGTCGTATGAGCGCCCATCCGGCGCGCCAGGG
>JBKPSE010000408.1:0-9838 GCA_046765855.1 Acidobacteriota bacterium
CCGAAGGTGCGGGCGTTGAGGGTGGCTTCGGCGCTGAAGGTGCAGCTGCTGACGGTGCCGAGGGTGCTGGTGGCGCCCCGGCGAGTCTGGCCGCGAGATCCGGCCAGCCGCTCAGCGCGCGGACGCGGCGGAAATCGGGATCGTCAGCGACGTCGACGCGTACCCCGAGATCGGCCAGCCGTCCGAGCATGACCAGGGCGTCGCCGGGACGGCCGCTCAGCGACTGCGCTCGCGCCAGCACGAACATCAGGTCGGTGTCGTTCGGCTTGCCTTTCTGCACGGCGCGCCACGCCAGATCGTGCGCCGCCTCGTACTCGCCGCGAGCGGCCGCATCCAATGCCTGTCGCCGGCAATCCGCAGGGTCTGCGCACGAGGCAGCCTGAAGTGACAGAACGAATGTGAGGAGGACGAGCACGCGTTCAGGCGGCCGATCGAAGGTCGGCGTGCAAATCGCTGACTGCGAGCCATTTACGGTCATCGCGTTTCATCGCGATAGCACCCCCTGGTGCTCCCATGCTACCATCACCTCTTCCTCCAACAGGAGCGTGCCTTGAGAACCGTGCGTTCGGCCGGCTTTGCGGTCTTCTGTGTCGTGGTGATGGCGGCGATTCTGGTTCCAGTGCTGCGCGCGCAGCGCAAGGCGCCGGATACCCGCGTCCGCGACATGCGCACGCTGGCCCAGCAGAAAATCAGCGGACGTGTGCTCGCGGCGATCTATCACCGTCGCGGCGACGCGCGCGGCCGCGCCGTGCCCGCCGACGCCAGCCGCATCCAAGTGGATCGCCACGGCCGGGCGCTGGTCGACGTGCGCGCGACGGTGCATCCGCAGCTGGAAAAGAAGATCAAGGCACTCGGCGGGATCGTGGTCTCGACCTCGCAGACCTACGACTCGATCATCGGATGGATGCCGCTGCAGTCGCTCGAGCGCCTCGCCGCCGATCCGACCGTGCGCGCCATCGAACCGGCCGCTCAATAACCCCGCGTCGCCGCCCCCAAAAAGGGCGCCCAATTCATCGATGCGGCCGAGCTGGACTTAAAGGTCTGGCTCCGGCCACGGGTCCACGCGATCCCGTTCCCGCCGCAACGCCAGCAGTTGCTGATGTTACGGCCACGGCCCTCCGCGCGGCGACTGAAACGCTCCGGCCAGTGGCGGCGTCTTAATCCAGTACGGGAAACCAAAGTCATGCCGAAACTTGATTACGACGTCTGCGCACGCTGCGGATCGTTGTTCGATGATCAGGGTGAGAACGGCTGGTGGATCCGGGACGGGCTCTGGTGGCACGAATGCGACCAACGCCGGCCCGCTCGAATCGTCGTCCGTAAGCTCGAGCTGAAAAAGTCGGCGAACGCAGCTTAACTTAATCGGTCAACCCCAGCACCCGGCGGGCGCGAATCTGCGCTCGCCGGCGCTTCCGCTCCAGGATCCGATACTTTTCCGGCCCTCGCAGGGTGGTCGACTGCGTCGCCAGCCGAAGTCCGCGCCGGTCCACTGCCGTCGCGCCAAAATCCAGTTTCAACGCGGTAGCCGCCGCATTCCGCACCATTTCCGCCTCCCCGGCCACTCTATCCAACGCGTGTGACAGGCAAGGTCAGGCCCCAGGTACGCAGTTCCGGCGTACTTGCGGTTGACGGCACTGCGCCGGACAGCGCACAATTTCAACCGTCACCCCGTTCATCTCAATTTCCTCTAGAGGTCGGTCTTCATGCGATCCATGTCCGTGCGCGCGGCCGCCGTGTGCGCGCTCGTCCTCGTTTTTGCCCTGATTCCTCGCGCCGACGCGTCGGTCCAGACGCTGCCCTTCTCGCACGCGTGGACGAACACTGCGCTGATCGCCACGGACGACAACTGGTCGTCCGTTCCCGGCATCGTCGGCTATCGCGGCGACGGCATGGCCGGCACGACGGCGGTGGACCCCCGAACAGTGGTGGCCGACGCCGGCTCCAGTGGTCCTGTGGTCGATGTGAATGCGAATCAGACGAACCCAAACACGTTCACGACGGGCGGCGTCGCCGAATTTCACCTCGCTGATCCTGTCGTCGCGCTGCAGGGCTCGGCAACGGCGCGCGCGCCGCATCTGGTCGTCACCGTCTCGACGACCGGATTGACCGCGATCCGCGTGAGCTATCAGCTGCGCGACATCGATGGGTCGACGGATAACGCGGTGCAGCCGGTGGCGCTGCAGTTCCGCGTGGGCACCTCAGGGAACTATACGAACGTCCCGGCCGCGTACGTCTCGGACGCCAGCAGCGGCCCGTCGCTGGCGACGCTGGTCACGCCCGTCAACGTCCTGCTTCCTGCGGCCGCGGAGAACAAGCCGGTCGTCCAACTTCGCATCATCACGACGGACGCGGTTGGGAGCGATGAATGGATCGGCGTCGACGACATCAGCGTGACCGGTACGCAGGCTCCTGCAGATGCACCTCCATCTGTCGTCTCGACGGATCCGGCGGACGGGCAGACGGGCGTGCTCGTGAACGCAAGTTCGTCGATCAAGTTCAGTGAAAGCGTGAACACGGCGGCCGGCGCGTTCACAGTTCAGTGCGCGCCGGGAGTGGCGCCGGCGTTCGGGCAGAGCCCATCGCCGGCCACCGTCATCACGCTCACGCCGGCGACGCCGCTGCCTTACGGCAGCGTCTGCACGGTCACGGCTGTCGCCACCGAGATCACCGACGTCGATGGTTCGCCTGACGCGATGGCGGCGAATTACTCGTTCTCGTTCACCACGCAGGAGGCGCCGCCGCAGGACAGCAACGCGCCCGTGGTCATCAGCCAGGTGTACGGCGGGGGCGGCAACTCCAACGCCAGTTTCCAGAACGACTACGTCGAGCTCTACAACCGTACGTCGAATCCGATCGACATCACAGGGTGGACGCTGCAGTACACCTCCGCAGACGGCGACAGCTGGGAGTTCAACCGGCAGCCGCTCGGCGGCACCATTGGTGGCGGCGAGTACCTGCTGATTGCGCTCGCGTCTGGCTCGGTCGTTGGACGTCCTCCACTTCCCGAGGCGAACATCGCGGGCATCATCAACATGAGCGCGACGACGGGAAAGGTCGCCCTCGTGTCGAACTTCGATGCCCTGAGCGGGCACTGTCCGACCGACGATCCGGATCTCGTCGACTTCGTCGGCTACGGCACGGATGCGGACTGCTCGGAGGGATTGACCCGCGCACCCGCCCCGAGCAATACGACGGCACTGTTCCGGCTGGGCAACGGCAGCATCGATTTCAATCGAAACGGCAGTGACTTCGTCGCCGGGACGCCGAATCCGCGGCGTACGGCGCCGATCGTCGAATTGGGTCCGGGGCTGCTGAACACGGATCCGCGCAATGGCGGCGTCAACGCGCCGAAGGACGCGACGATCGCGATCACGTTCACCGAACCTGTGGACGTCGACAGCGGCTGGTTCAGCATCAGCTGCGAAACCAGCGGCCTGCATGGCGACGCGACCTTCGCCGAGAATGGGCTGACGCAATACATCACGCCGAACGTCAACTTCGTGCCCGGCGAAAACTGCACCGTGTCGATTGTCGCCGCCCTCATTCACGATGAAGACACGGACGATGCCGCGCCGAAGACGGACATGCTGCCGTCGAACTACGCCTGGACCTTCAAGGTCGCCCCCGCCGACACCCTCGCCTACCCGCCGAGCGTGCATCTGACGATGGGCAATCCCAGCGGCGCGAGCGCGGATCAGCCGAACAACTATCTGATGGAAAAACCGGAGTACACGCTCTCGTATAACCGTGACAAGGGCGGCCCCAACTGGGTGAGCTGGCACTTGTCTGACGACTGGGTCGGCAGCCTCCCTCGCTTCGACACGTTCCGTCCCGATCCGGCCGTGCCGGCGGATTGGTATCGGGTGAACTCGTTCGATTTCGCCAACAGCGGTTTCGATCGCGGTCACATGGTGCCGAACGCCGACCGCGACAAGAGCGGCGCGTTCGCGACCAATCAGGCGACGTTCCTGATGTCCAACATGCTGGCGCAGGCGCCCGGCAACAACCAGGGGCCGTGGGCGGACCTCGAGAATTACCTGCGCACCCTCCTTCCGGCGAATGAAATCTACGTCGTCGCCGGCGGCGCCGGGATCGGCGGCATCGGCCGCAACGGCGGGGTGACCAGCACGCTCGCCAACGGTCACGTCACGGTGCCGGCAAGCACGTGGAAGGTGGCGCTGGTGCTGCCGAAGCAGAGCGGCGACGACGCGGCGCGCGTGACCTGTTCGACGCGCTCGATCGCGGTGATCATGCCCAACGATCACGCGATCGAGAATGCTGACTGGCAGTCGTTCCTGACCACGGTCGACGCGGTCGAGTCGCTCACCGGCTACGATCTCTTCTCGAGCGCGCCGAGCGCTGCGCAACGCTGCGTCGAGGCCGGTACGAACGGCGAGAACAACAAGAACATCCCGCGGTTCAGCGGGCTCGCTCCGGTCAGCGTGGAATTGGGAAGCGCTGACGTGACGATCCGCGGCACGCTGGGCGTCGACGGCGTCTTTCCATCCGGCAACGTCGCGGTCACGTTCAACGGCAGTACGCTGCAGGCGCCGATTGACGCGAACGGAGAGTTCCAGGCGACGTTTGCCGCGAGCGCGCTGACCCTCGGTTCGATTTACCCGTTTGCGGTCAGCTACGCCGGCGACGCCAACTTCACTGCCGCTGCCGCCGGCTCGGCAATGACGGTCGTCGACACCACGGCGCCGCAGCTGTCGGCGATAACGCTGACGCCGGACAGTCTCAGCATGCCGATCCACAAGGACAATCTGGGTATACCCAATCACAAGATGTTCGACGTGTTCGCCGGCTACACCGCGACGGACCTGACGGGCGCGACCTGCTCGCTGAGCGTGGTGAGCAACGAGGCGATCGAGGGCCTCGGCGACGGCGACACGAGTCCGGACTGGTTCGTCCTCGATGCCCACCGTGTGCAGCTGCGTGCCGAGCGGTCGGGCCTCGGAAGCGGACGCATCTACACGATTACGGTGACGTGCCGCGACACGACCGGGAACACGTCGCAGGCAGCGGGAACGGTCACCGTGCAGAAATAGCGTCTGACGTGCCGCGCAACGCCGAAGTCATCCGTCAGTGGAGCATCCTGCGCGACCTGGAAGCGTCGCGGCGGTTGACCATCGACGATCTCGCCGAGCGCACCGGCGTCACCACGCGCACGATCCGGCGCGACCTCGAGGCGCTGCAGGCCTCGGGGTTTCCGCTCTTCGACGAACTGATCGACGGCAAGCGCTACTGGATGCTGGAGGCGAAGGCGTTCCGCCGCCTCGACGACACGGGCTTCACGCTCGCGGAGCTGAGCGCGCTCTATTTCAGCCGCACTCTCGTCGAGTGCCTCGCGGCCACGCCGTTTCAACAGGACGTCGCCTCCGCCTTCGACAAACTGTCAGGGGCGCTGACGCCGGGGATGCGCCAATTCCTCGACAAGCTGCCGCTGGTCATTCAGGCGAAAGGGGCGCGTGCGAGCAAGCCGGCGTCGGCGAAGGCCGAACGCGAGCACATCGCCCGGCTGCTCGACGCGACGCTGAACCATCGGCGCGCGACGATGAATTATTTCTCGATGTCGAGCAGCCGCGAGAAGGCTTACCTAATCGAGCCGTATCGGCTCGTGTACTCGTCCGGCGGCATGTATCTGTTTGCGTTCGTCCCCGAGTACAAGGAGTTCCGGACCTTCTCGGTCGATCGCATCCGCCGGGTGTCGCTGCACGAAGAGCGCTTCACGCCGGCGGAGATCCCGGAAGCGGCGTTCGAACATTCCCTCGGCGTCAATGAAGGGGCGCCCGAGCACATCGAGATCGCGTTCGAGCCGCGCATCGCACCCTACGTCCGCGAGCGCCAGTGGCATCCGTCGCAGCACACTGCCGAGCGGAAAGATGGCGGCGTCGTGCTGTCGCTCGACGTCAGCAACGACTGGGCGCTGCGCAGCTGGATCCTGTCGTTCGGTCCGCTGGCGCGGGTGCTCGCGCCGGCGTCGCTGGTCGCGCAGATCGCCGACGAGATCAGCCGGGCAGCGAAGGTGTACGGGGGACCTGGATCTCCCGGCTAACGGCGCGGGCTACCGGTTGATCCAATAGGACCACTTCACCAGGAATACGTTGCGCGCCGGCGCGCCGAAGACGCCGCGGAAGTCGGGGCCGAAGCGGAAGCGCCCGTCGGCGAGCACGTCCTCGCGTCCCTGCTGCCAGACCACGAACAGCGCGGAGCCGGGCTTGTATTCCCAGCGCAGCACGTTGGTGGTGCGGAACGAGCGGTAGTTGAAGTCAGGGTTCTCGTCGTAGCCGATGGGCGCGTAGCGATCCTCGTAGCGCGGCGCGCGACCGTCGACGAGCCGCTTGAACCGCTCGTAGTCGCCGGCGGAGACGAACGGCGCGGCGTAGACCTGCACGGTGAGCTGGGGAGTAATCGTGTAGTTCACGCGCAGCGTCGTCATCACCGTGGTCTGATCGAGATGGCCGAAGATATGGCGGCCGTCGTCGCTGTTGGCGACCCACTGCGCGTCCTGCACGTTCCGGTTCCATCCCGGTCCGCCGCTCACGGTGAGAAATGAGGTCGGACGGAAGGTGACATTCATGTCGACGCCGCGATACTCCGTGCCGCGTCCGTCGCCGCCAAGGTTGTAGAACAGGTTGACGCCGACAGCCTTGCGCGCGTCCGAATTGATGTAACCCCAGTAGCTCCACTGCGGGTTGTTGTAGGCTCCTGGACCCGCGCCGCGTGTCGCCCTGTCGTCGAAGGTGCGGCCGCTCCGATTGAGGCCCATCCCCGTTTCCCACTGGTTCGCAAACACCCAATGCGCGTTGACGTTGCCGCCGAGGTCGAGCCGATCGCCGTCGAAGTTCCACGCGCCCCACTGATTGAGATTGAAGCGGAAGCTGCGCAGGTACTTCGAGGGTTTGTCGCGGCGCCACTGGAGCCAGTTGCCCATGGAGCGCGTATCGGCGCGGCGGAGAAAACCAAGATCGTTGATATCGAATCCCGGCGTCTTGAACCCGACGTTCGTATTGAAGCGCAGCGTCGAGCCGGCGATCTTCTGAAAGGCGATCGAGCCGGCGCTGCCCGACATCGACGTGCGCGTCGGATCCTCGTCGACGTGATCCGCATCCGGACGCTGGAAGCTGTGCACGGTGCTCTCCTGCAGACGCTGTATCGCCGCCTCGCTGCCGCGCACGTTGCTGCCGGCCCAGTAGCCGGTGACCGAGTAGCGCTTCTTCAGCCTGATGTCCCAGTCGAACCCGCCGCTGAAGGCCTGCGACGGCAGGAAGTCGGTGAACGCGTTCGTCTTGCGTGCCGCGCTCGTGACCATGAAGCCGAGTGCCGACTGGTTCGCGAACTCACGCCGCGCCCGTAGCACCGAATAGTTCGCGAGCGGCTCGACCGATTGTTGCGAACGCGCGGGGCCGTCGGCGATGGTCGCGTGCTCGTCGGCGGTCACCGCATTCAGCGCACCGAACGAAAACTTGCCGAGCCGGCCGGTCAGCTTGGCGGCGCCAAGAATGCTGGTTTGCTGCGGCACGCGCGAGTACTGACCGTCGGCCAGTTCGGGCGATCCACGCGGCGCGCGGCCGATGCGGCGCGGATAAAACAGCCCGGTGCAGCTGCCATCGTTGCAATCGAGATCGAAGGCAAACATTCCCGCACCTTCGACGAAGAACGGCCGGCGCTCGGCGAAGAACGTCTCGAATCCACTGAGGTTGACGACAGCCGGATCGGCTTCTACCTGGCCGAAGTCAGGGTTCATGGTCGCGGTCAGGGTCAGACCTGGGCGAATCGCATATTTGAGATCGACGCCGATGGCCCCCTTTTCGTCGTGCGAGGAAACGAGCGGATTGCCCGCTTCGACGGGCTGCGTGTTCACCTGACCGACCAGGTAGGGAACAAGCTCGAGGCGCTTGGGGGACTGCGTCAGGGAGAGTCCGGTCAGCTCGCCAAACGACGAGACCACGCCGCTGGCGCTCTTTGAGAGCAGCGGCCAGGTATCGGTTTCATTCAAGCGGCCGATCTGCCGCGCCACCGCGAAGCCGAACGTCGCGCGGTCGGAGGGATGGAAGCGCAGCTGCGAGAACGGGATGCGGAACTCGGCGCGCCAGCCCTCGCCGCTCTGCGCGACCGATACGTCCCACACGGCGTCCCAGCCTTCGTCCTCGTTGCTGTCGTTCGACCAGGACACGTCGCGCTTGACGCCCGCCGGATTGACGCCGAACTCGAACGCGCTGCGCCGATCGTGAAACGAATCGACGAAGATGCGAATCCAGTCGGACGGGGAGTTGGAGTCGCGGCGCGTGCGCAGGCCGATGATCCGCGCCGGCTCGGGATCGTGCGCGAACACGGCGACGTAGAGGTTGCTCGCGTCGTAGACGACTTTGACCTCGGTGCGGAAGGACGGCGCCTCTCCATCCTTGGGTTCGCGCTGCCGGAATCCGTCCACCACAGGAACGTGTTCCCAGACTGCCTCGTTGAACTCGCCATCGAGCTTGATCGCCGTTGCTGCCGGTACGGCCGTGGCGGCGATGGACGGAACGCCCGCGCCCGCGGCGGAGCCTGCCGCGACGGCCAGCGCGAGCAGTGAATTTCTTAGCATCACGAACGAAGGCTTAGACGAGCGTGCACTTCCAGGGGTTTGCAGATTCCTCGCCGGCGGGGTCAGCGCCCCGCACTCAGGGACGGGTGACGCTCGCATGCCCTTGCACCTGACGAAAGCGGTCAAGTGGTGTTCTGGATCGGCACAGGTAAGGTTTGGGAAGGTGCGACCCATCCGCCTAAAACTCAGGAAACGGGCGTCCACCTCGGCAGGACCGGAACTTGCGACGATAGCCGGCGTGATTTGGTTCTACGAGCGGAAAGGGGAACACCTGCGCTGCGAGATCCGCCAGCAGATCGAGGGGGATCGCTTCGCGCTGGTCGTGACGCTGCCGGACGGCACCGAGCGGACGGAAATCTTCGACGACTCCTCGATGCTGAACCGCCGCTCGCTCGAACTGGAAAAGATGCTTACCCAGAAGGGTTGGAACGGACCCTTCGCTCGCGATATCTAGTCGGACCGCGCGGTCAGCAGCGTGAGCGCGAATCGCGCTTCGCGATCGATCCACCGTTCGGTCGTCACGAATCCCGCCGCCTTCCCCATCGCATCCAGCTGCGCTGGCTCATATTTGTACGAACTCTCGGTCCAGATGCGCTCGCCGCGCGCGAATGACACGGTGAGGCCCAGCGCACCGATGCGAACGCGCTGATCCACGCGGCTCTCCAGGTGCATCTCGACGCGGTGGTGCTGCGCGTTCCACACGGCGACGTGCGTGAAGGTGTCGAGATCGAACTGCCCGTCCAGCTCGCGATTGATGCGGACCAGCAAATTGCGGTTGAATGCGGCGGTCACGCCGAGGGGATCGTCGTAGGCGAGCTGGAGATCCCGCTCCGGCTTGACCAGATCGGCGCCGAGCAGCAACGAATCGCCCGGCGCCAGCGCGCCTCGGATCGCACTGAGAAAGCCCTGCGCGGCCGGCGGATCGAAGTTGCCGATGTTCGACCCGAGCAGCAGCACCAGCATCGGGTTGCGGGCGTCGCGATGGCCGGCGGCCTGGCGCAGTCCCACTTCGTAGGTCTCGCGATGGCCGACAACGGAGATGTGACGCAGTCGGCCCAACGTCCGCTCGGACTGCTCCAGTGCCTGCGGCGAGATGTCGATCAGGTGAACGCGTCCGTGGCGGCCGGACGACTGCAGCGCTTCGGCGAGTATCACGATCTTCTCACCGCTGCCGCATCCCAACTCGACGATCAGCGGCTCGTGCTCGACGCGCGGGCAGACACGCGCCACAACCGACGTGGCGTAGCG
>JBKPSE010000409.1:0-6833 GCA_046765855.1 Acidobacteriota bacterium
ACGTCGAGCGGGTCAAGGTCATCGATCCGCGCGACGGCCTCGGCCACGTGCTGACCACGATCCGGCTGCTTCGCAAGGAGCTCGAACACAAGGTGCCGCTGATCGGCTTTGGCGGCGCGCCGTTCACGATGGCGTCTTATGCGATCGAAGGCGGCCCCTCGACTTCATACGCGCGGACGAAAGCCTTCATGTACTCGCAGCCCGGCGCCTGGCACACACTGTGTGACCGCTTCGCCACGGTGATGGCCGATTATCTGCTCGCGCAGGTCGAAGCCGGCGCGCAAGCCATTCAGGTGTTCGATTCGTGGGTCGGCCAGCTCTCTCGCGCCGACTATCGCGAGTTCGCCCTGCCGCACACCAAGCGGATCTTCGACGCGCTCGCCGGTACGGTCCCGACCATTCACTTCGGTGTGAACACGCTGGCGATTCTGCCCGACATGAAGGAAGCGGGCGGCGACGTGATCGGCGTCGACTGGCGCCTGCCGCTCGACGATGCGTGGCGGGTGTTCGGCGACGACCGCGGCATCCAGGGGAACCTCGATCCGACACGTCTGCTTGGCCCGGTGGACGGGCTCATCGCCGCGGCCGATGACGTGCTGCGGCGCGCCGCGGGACGGCCGGGCCACATCTTCAATCTCGGCCACGGGATTCTTCCGAACACCCCACTCGAAAACGTGCAGGCGCTCGCGAAGCACGTGCACACCTTCACGGCGTAGCGCTCATGGCTCAGGGCTTATGCTGGCCTGAGCCGGGATTCGCGATGGGCCATGAGCCATAAGCCTGTTCTGATCGTGGGCGCGGGCATCAGCGGGCTCGCGGCGGCCTACGAGCTCGCCAAACGCGGCGTGCCCGTGCGCGTTCGCGAAGCGTCGCCGCGCGCCGGCGGTCTGATTCACACCGAGCACGTCGATGGGTTCACGATCGAAGCCGGTCCGGATTCGATCCTCAACGCAAAGCCCGCGGCGCGCGATCTGATTTGCGAGCTTGGCCTCGAATCCGAATTGATGTCGGTGCGCCAGGGGGCGCGCGCCTACGTGTTGAAGGGGCGCACGCTGCACGCGCTGCCGCAGCCGTCATTTCTCGGCATTCCTCTGACTGCCGATGCGCTCGCGTCGTACGACCTCCTTTCGCCGGAAGGGCGCGCACGGATGGCGCTGGAGCCCACCATCCCTTCGCGAAGCTCCGACGTCGGCGACGAGTCCGTTGGTTCGTTTTTCCGCCGTCGTTTCGGAGCCGAGGCGGTGGATCTCATCGCGCAACCGCTGCTTGGCGGCATTCATGCCGGGGACATCGAGCAGCTCTCGATGCGGTCGCTGTTCCCGCGTCTCCTGGAAGCGGAACGGCAGCGTGGGACGGTGATGCCGGCGACCGAGGGCCGAGGGTCGAGGGGTGAGGAGCGAGAAGGGACGTCAGGCGCCGACGGAGCAGCGATCGCCGAGCGTGGCGTCGGAGCCATCAGAGGGTTTGCGGCGCTGCGCGGCGGGATGAGCGCGCTGGTGCGCGCGCTCGAGGCGCACCTGCCGCCTGGCAGCATCGAGTACAACTCCCCCGTCACGTCGCTGGACGATCGTGATGCGCCATGCACGATCTTCTGCGCGCAGGCGTATGCCGCAGTTCCGCTGTTCGCGCCACTCGATCCCGAGGCGGCGCGGCTCTGCGCGATGGTGCCCTACGTGTCCACGGCGAGCGTGGCGCTCGCGTGGCCGCGCGACGCGGTGGCGCATCCACTGAACGGCACCGGGTTCGTCGTCGCACGGCGGCACAGCGATGTCCGCATCACCGCGTGCACCTGGGTCTCGTCGAAATGGGAGTCGCGCGCGCCCTCGGACGCCGCGCTGCTGCGTACATTCATCGGCAACGCTCAGGACCCGAACGTGGTCGATCTCTCCGATGACGAGCTCATCGCGATCGCGCGCCGGGATCTCGAATACGCGATGGGAATCACCGCCGCGCCGCAGCTGACGCGCGTCTTCCGCTGGCGCCGCGCCGGCGCGCAGCACATTGTCGGTCACCTGGATCGCGTGACGGAGATCGAGCGCCGCCTCGCGCCGCATCGAATCTTCGTGGCGGGGAGTGGGTTCCGCGCAACCGGCATTCCCGATTGCGTCGCCGATGGGCGGCGCGTCGCCGTCGAGGCGTTTCGTTGTTTGAGATAGGAATCTGAAGATCTGCCCATTCCCGATTTCCCGAACGCCCGATCTGCTCTGAGGTTCTGTACACTGCAGTTATGAAGCGTATCGGTTGGATTCTCATGTTCGCGGCTGTTGCGCTGGCGCCGGCGCTGACTCTCGCGCAGCCGCCCGATCTCAACCGGATCCTTACGGAGATCCGCGCCAGGGACAAAGGACAGCTCGCGGTCTCGGAAGAAGACGGACGGTTCCTGCGGCTGATGATTGCGTCGAGCAATCGCAAGCGCGCGCTCGAGATCGGCGGTGCCAGCGGCTACAGCGCGATCTGGATGGCGCAGGGTCTGCGCGCTACGGGCGGCAGGCTGGTGACGATCGAATACGATGCCACGCGCGCGAAAGAGCTCGCCGACAACATCAAACGCGCCGGCTTCAGCGACATCGTCCAGGTCGTCAGCGGCGATGCGTTCGCGGAGATTCCGAAGCTGCAGGGGAATTTCGACTTCGTGTTCCTGGACGCCTGGAAGCGCGACTACAAGAAGTTCTTCGATCTCGTCTATCCGCGGTTGGACAAAGGCGGGCTGTTCACCGCGCACAATGTGGTGAACAAGCGGAGCGAAATGGGGGATTTCCTGGATACCATCCAGCGAAACCCATCGCTCTGGACGACCATCGTCGCGCCGTCAGGCGAAGGGATCTCGCTGTCGTATAAACGCTGATACGCGGACCGACTACTCTTCGGCAGCCGCGGCGACCGGCGCGGCGACTTTGGCCTTCGTCACGCGTTTCTTGCGCGGCTTGCTCGTGCGCAGACCGGCGGGCACCGGTTCGTTGCTCGGCTCGAGTTTCGACATGCTGGTCATGAATTTCTTGACGCCGTGCTCGTCGAACTGGACGCGCGTATAGGCATCCTCGACGGCGATCACGGATCCAAGACCGTAGGTCGGTTCGACCACACGGGCCCCGACCTCGAAACGCTTCATCCTGCGGCTCCTTCCGACCGGTGGCGTCCGGACCGTCCCATACGGACGGGCTCGCCACCGCAACTTACAGAGTATCAGCGTTTTAGGGGCGGCGTCAAATACCGATATCCTAAGGAGATATGCCTCGCCCGGTTCACATCATTGGCGTGTCGCTCGATCTCGGCGGCAATCGCCGCGGCGTCGACATGGGTCCTTCCGCCTTCCGCATCGCGGGGCTCGGGGAGCGTCTCGCCGCGCTCGGCGTCCCGGTTGTCGACGCCGGCGATCTCGTGGCGCCGATCCCCGAGACCAAAGCGTTCGGCGATCCGAGCAAGAAATACATTCGAGAGATCGCGCGCGTGTGCGAGCGGCTCTACAAGACGTCGCTCGGCGTGCTGGAGAAGGGCGGCATACCTCTCGTCCTCGGCGGTGACCACTCACTCGCCGCCGGCTCGGTCGGCGCCACTGCCGATTTCGTGCGGCGCGAGGAGAAGCCGCTCGGCGTGATCTGGGTCGACGCGCACGGCGACATGAACACGCCGGCGACGTCGGGCAGCGGCAACGTGCACGGCATGCCGCTCGCCGCGCTGCTCGGGTCGGAACCGGCGGAGCTCGCGCGCATCGGCGGCTTCTCGCCCAAGGTGACGCCGGATCGCACCGTCCTGATCGGCATCCGCAATCTCGACGAGCGCGAGAAGGAGCGCATCCGCGAAGCCGGGGTGCACGTGTTCACGATGAAGGACATCGACCGCAACGGCATCGCGCAGATCGTCGAGCAGGCGCTGGCCATCGCCGGCAAGGACACGGCGGGAATCCACGTCTCGTTCGACATGGACGTCTGCGATCCGACGATCGCGCCGGGCGTCGGCACGCCGGTCAAAGGCGGACTCGACTACCGCGAGGCGCACATGGTGATGGAGATGATCGCGGATTCCGGCCTGCTGCGCGCGCTCGATCTGGTGGAAGTGAATCCGATCCTCGACGATCGCAACATGACCGCGATCCTCGGCGCGGAGCTGGCCTCGTCGGCGCTCGGACAGAAGATCATCTAGCGGCGCGGTCCTGTCGTGGTTGACGCTGACGTGTGCAGGGTGTCAACTACGCAGATGGATCGTGAGGAGGCCGCCAGCGCTCCATTCGACGAGCGCGCGGCGCACGAGGATCTCGAGCGCCTCAGGCAGGAGATCGCACGCAGCCGGGCGCGGCGGGCCGCGATTGGCGAGGAATTCGAGCGCTTCGTCCGGTCCTTCAAAACAGGCGAGGCACCGGCGCGCCGTCCGCCGCCGCCCGATGCCGTCCCGGCGGAGAGTCCCCCTCGTGCGCTCGAAACCGCGGCGAGCGCCTCCGTGCCGAATGCCTGGCGTCGTCGCCCCGCGTCCCCGACACCGGCGCTGGTCGGAGGCGCACTGATCGTGCTCGTCGCCAGCGGCCTGGTGGTAAAGACGATCAGGAATCGCGCCGCCGAGTCGACTACTCCGCCGGCGGCCAATGCGCCGGAAGCGGCGGCGCCAGCGTCCGAGCCGCAGCCACAGCCGCAGACGCCGTCAGTTCCCGCCGCGCCGGTAGCGGCGCCCTCGCTGGAGTCAGCAATCATCACCACGCGCCGCGTCTGGATGCGAGTAACGGTCGACGGCGCCAAGGTTCTCGAGCGCGAGGTGCCGGCGGGCACGCGGGTGCCGCTGCAAGCGAGAGAGACGATTGTCATTCGCACCGGCGACGCCGGCGCCGTTCGGCTCACGCTTCGAGGGCAGGACCGTGGCCTTCTCGGCACGGAAGGAGAAGTCGTCACGCGCTCCTTCACGGTGCCGCGTTAGATGGTGGATGCACCATGCGCGACGACCGATGGACGATCACCGTCGAGCGACTGGCAACGTGTCAGCGGATGTCGATTTGACACTACCTCCTATGGCGTCCATCATTGAACCAGTGATGCGCCGCGCGCTCGCCGCTGTGATTGCCGTTTTCATCCTCGCCAACGGTGTGTCGGCCGCGGCGGCGTGTGCCGGGTGGCAATCGTCACCCGCCGAACGAATGGCGTGCTGCAAGAACGCGAACGACGGCTGCTCGGACCAGATGTCGGCCGACGCATGTTGCGCACGGACCGAACAGGGTCAACAGCCGTTCGCCGTTGGCGGCAACGCCGTCAAATCCTCAGCCTCGTTCGTCGAGGTGGGGATCGCGTTCGTGCATCCAGCCGATTCGCTCGCCTTCGTCGTCGCGCCGGCGCCGTTCGCGCGTTCGCATCACCTTCCCCCGCCGCGATCGCCGGTCGTCCGCTCCCCCATTCTGAGAATCTGATCCTCCGCCTGCGGGCGTCCCACGTCCTTGCAGTTTCATTCGGCACGTGTGTCGAACAGGAGGAATCATGCGCACTGATCGCATCAGCACGTTCGTCGGCTTTGCGTCATCGCTGACGACGCTCGTCTGTTGAGCGTTCCCGGTATTGTTCGTGACCCTAGGTCTAGGGTCCGTCGTCGCGTCGGCCGTTGCGACCGCGCCGTGGTTGGCGGTTGTCAGCAGGCACAAGAATCTGGTGTTCGGCATCAGCGGGCTGCTGCTGGGGCTGAATTACTGGCTGGTCGTCGTGCGTCCGCGGCGCTGCGAGCCCGGCGACTTCTGCCACGTCGACAGCCCGGTGATGCGATGGAATCGGCGGATGTATTGGGCGTCCGTTGTGGTCTACATGCTGGCCGCCGGCGTGACGTACGGCGGTCTCTGGATCCTGAGTTCGATGTGAGAAAGGAACACGCGCCTGCAATGTCGGCACGAACCGTCGCAATGCTGTTTGTCTTCGCCTTGACGGGAGCTACCGCGCACGCCTCCGGGCACGGCCCCGTCTTCGGAGCCGCTACGCCGACGTTGGGCAAGGGAGGATGGGCGTTCGATCAGGGATGGATGGGACGGGTTGGCTCGGGCACGGACGATTCAGACCAGATGCTGCGGAGCATGATCAGCTTTGGCGTCACCGAAGACCTGCAGATTTCCGGATCGCTGCCGATCAGCCTCGAGAGCGGCGGACACATGCCGATGGGGCGCATGACGCCGATGATGTCGGGCAATTCGGAGCTCGAATTCCTGACCGCGTGGCGATTCCATCGACGGGCCGTCGGCGAAGGCGGGCGCGTGGAATCGACCGGCTACGCCGGCGTCACCGCACCGACCGAGTCGACACGCGGCGGAATTCGGACGTCGGCGTCGACGTACCTCGCGATCGCTAGCGGCTATGCCTCCCGCGCGCACTATTTTTGGATGGGTGCAGGCTACCAGCGATACGCCGACGATCGGGGCGACCGCGCCGGATCGGTCAAGTCCTACAGCGTCGTCTATGGCTATCGACCGCGGCCGTTGCGTCTCGATTATCCAAAGCCGGATCTGCGGTTTTTCGTCGAGGCCGTCGGGGAGGCAACAGGTGCGGCCCGCCACGCCGGCGTTCGCACGACCACGGGCGGTCACGTGGTGATGGTCGGCCCGACGGCGCTCCTGCTTTACAAGGCGTACGGGATCGAAGGCGGCGTGCAGTTCCCCGCCTACCAACGGACGAACGGGTCACAGCCGCGCGAGCGGTTCCGTTTCGGATTGAACTTCAGCTACTTTTTTTGGCTCAAATAAGGACTCAAATGAAATCGACATCACGCGTCGCATCGCTGTTGCTCCTGGCGCTCATGCTTCCGGCCATCGCCTCCGCGGAATTGCGGCGGGTCGAACTGAAAACGCTCGGCATGGATTGAGCGGTGTGCGCCCACGC
>JBKPSE010000410.1:0-4332 GCA_046765855.1 Acidobacteriota bacterium
GTTCTCAGGCTGATCCTGCGCGAGGCGCTTCTTCTGGTGAGTCTCGGAACGATTTGCGGCGTTCCGCTCGCGTATATTGCGGGGCGGAGCCTGCGAACGATGTTGTATGAGATTCCGCCTCTGGATCCGGTCTCGTACGCCGGGGGCGCAATCGTGCTCATCGCCGTCAGTGTACTGGCAGCGTTTCTCCCGGCGCGCAGGGCATCGCGGATCGAGCCGGTGCTGGCGCTGAATCGCAGCTAGTTCGGGCGGGCAGCACTGGCGGACGACTAACTGAAGCCGGATCGGGCCGGTCGACGCGCAAAGCTCTGCGGCACGTACGCGGTCGAGGAGATTCACATGGCGAAGCGAACGCAACACGGCCACAAACCTCTGGACGGACAAGTGGCTGTCGTTGCCGGCGCCACACGCGGTGCCGGCCGCGGCATCGCCCGCGCGCTCGGCGACGCCGGCGCGATCGTCTACTGCACCGGGCGAAGCGTGAAGGGCAATCCGTCGCCCTATAAACGTCCCGAGACGATCGATGAGACCGCCGCGATGATCGTCGCCGCCGGCGGCGCCGCGATTCCCGTTCGCGTGGACCACCGCGTCGAATCTGAAGTCGCCGCCCTCTTCGCGCGCGTCGATCGCGAGCACGGTCGGCTCGACATTGTCGTGAACAGCGTCGCCGGCGAGGACCCGCTCGCGGGAGCGTATGGATGGTTCTGGGATGCCGATCTGACGAACGCGGCCAAGGCGCTCGAGAACGCGTTGCTGTCGCACATCATTACGGCCAAGCATGCCGCGAAGCTGATGATCAAGGCCCGCCGCGGCCTCATCGTCGAAGTGACGGAGGGGGATTCCTTTGGCGGCGGCGGCCATCCGGTGAAGCAGGTGGTCAAACTGGCGCTCAAGGGTAACGCCTTGGCCATGGCCGCTGAACTGCACCCGTACGGTGTGGCCGCGGTCGCGATCACGCCGGGATTTCTCCGCTCTGAATCGATGCTCGAACGCTTCGGTGTCAGCGAAGCGAATTGGCGCGAGGGCGGAAAGAAGGACAAGAACTTCCTGACCTCGGAGTCGCCGCTCTATATCGGACGCGCCGTCGCCGCGCTCGCCGCTGACCCGGCGATCATCAAGCGCTCCGGTCAGCTGTTCAGTTCCTGGGAGCTGGCGCGGGAATACAAGTTCACCGACGTCGATGGCACACGGCCCGACTGGGGCAAGCTCAAAATTGATTTCTCGGGAATGCCACCCGATTTCCTTTCGTACTTTCGCATCGGCAGCAGCATGACGCTCGAATGGCTCGACAGGGCGACAACACGTTTGAAAAGCTTCGCGCAACAGCTGCCGAGGGAGGCGGCTGGTTCAAAGGCACGGCCTGAAAAGCCGGCTCGAGAGAAGAGGACCGAGCCTCCACGCGTCCGCAAACGGCAGCCGTAGGCGGGCCTGACGCCTCGCGGCGCGTCAGGGTTGGCGGCACGCGATTGCAAGTTCTAGCTCGGCGTGGGTCGTCAACGCTTCAAGAGTGCAACCCAATCGATCACGATGGTGATTGGCGGCGCGTGCGGGTCTCTCGCTCTGATCGCCGCGAGGAAGCGCTGACCGTTCGACGTGGCGACATACTCGTTGCGCGTCGCGAAAAACAACGACCGGTCCTCCTCGGCGAGATTCTCGATTCGGAACAAGGCACGCGGTGTGCCGACGGCGACGGCAGTATCACTGGCGTCGAGTGCAGCGGCCATCAACCGCTGGTCCGGTGCGACGTAAACGATTTCCCTGCTGCCCTCGGCCCACTGCGGTGATGTGCCGCCGCCGGTCGAGACCTGCTGCCGGATCTCGCCGGCGGGAAAACTGGCGACCCACACCTCGTTCCGGGCCGATTGGTCGGTGACATAGGTGATCCAGCGATTATCCGGAGACACCTTTGCTAGCGACTCGTTGAAACGGGTGTTGAACGGCAGCGGCTCGCTCACACCGTTGTCAGGGTAGTGAATCCAGAGATCATCGCCAGTTGCCTGGTCCCCCCTGACGCTGACGATCGAGCGGCCATCTGCGCTCCAACCCGAGGCAAAGTCCGGCGCGGTCGTCCCAGCCGCGGTGACACGTACGGCAGGACGCTGGAGCCCAACGTTCATGACGAACAGTTTCGGCGGCGGCTTCTCGCCGCGGCCCGAAAACGCGAGCCGCGTCCCGTCAGGTGACCATTGAGGGGTAAAAGCCGCCGCGTCGAACGTCAATTGCACTTCGGTGCCACGAACCATATCTCGAAGCCACAAGTCCGCGCCTCCGTCTTTGCCCGTCCTGGACAGGGCCAGTTGGCGTCCATCCGGCGAGATCGCGAAGCCGATGTACTGCGCGGGCGTGTCAACGGCCGGAGACGGATGGCCACTTCTGTCGAACCACTGCAGGACCGAGGGCGTTCCCACCGCGTAGGGCCAAAAGGCGAGCACACCCGCGGCAGACACGGAGAACGGTGCTCGTCCGAAGCCGGTGACCGGAATGCCGTCCACCACTCGAATCGGGTCACCCGAGAACTCGAGACGCTGCTCGTCAAAGGGTCTGGCGAACAGCGTGGAATCCTGGACGAAGAGAATGTATCCGGGGACGTAGGCGACGGAAGAAATCCGCACCGGAAACTTCATCAATTCGCGCGGCGCCTCGCCGCGGAGTGAACCGACATTGAGGCGGCTCGGAGTGGTGGTGACGTAGATAAAGTGCTCGCCATCGCTCAAGAACTGCGGCCAGAAGTGGCTCCCTTCGGTTGGCGTGGTCGCAGGCACTACCGGTCCGCCCTGAGCCGAGACGCGGGACAAACCTCCCGGGCGCGCGGCGGGAAAGACGATCACGTCGTCGGCATTCCAGGCGGCGCCGCCGTACGTCCTCACGCTGCGGGCGACGATCTGGATGAGTCCGGCGGAAATGCGGACTTTCTTCAGACTGTTGTCTGCAAAGAAGCCAATCCACTGACTATCCGGTGACCAGAACGGAGTGCTCGCGCCGTCGGTGCCGGAGATTCGGTGCTCTTGACCGTCTTCGAGCGAACGGATCCAAAGATTTCGAGTGCCCGCGGCAGTCGTGCTCACGTACGCCACCGACCGCCCGTCGGGCGAGATCGCGAACGGCGTGTCGAAGCCGGAGGCGAATGACTCGCCTTCAGGAGGCACGAGCGGAAAGCGAACCGACGGTCTGTTGTCAGGAGGAGCCGCACCGGTTTTGGGGAGGCGCGTCCAGATGAACGCTGCCACGGCGAGGCATGTCACGAGGGCAGCAGTCCATGCCGCACGCTCTCCCCATCGTGAAACCGATCCGGTAGCGCTCGGAGCCGGCCGGTTAGACGCGGCGATCATCGACTGTAGTTGGAACGACAGGTCATTCGCGGTCTGCCAGCGGTCTTCCGGATTCTTCGAAAGACATCGCGCTATCGTGCGGCTGAGCGCGTCCGGGACGTCTGGAACGAACTCGGCGATCGGCCGCGGCTCGTCCTTCAGGATGGCGCCAATCAGCGCGGCCGGGCTGTCGCCATCAAAGGTCCGGCGGCCGGCGAGCATTTCGTAGGCGATCACGCCGAAGGCAAAGATGTCGCTCCGCGCATCCGCGGGCTTGCCCTGGAGTTGCTCTGGGGACAGGTAAGGGGCAGTGCCCATGATCCGTCCCTCGCCGGTCAGCCGCGCGGCGGGATCCAATGCCGGTCCTATTCCGGCGGCGCTCGCGTCCGGTTCGGCCCACGCCAGCCCGAAATCCAACAGCTTCACACCGGCGCGGGTGAGCATGACGTTCGCCGGCTTCAGATCGCGGTGGACGATGCCACGGCGGTGCGCTTTGTCGACGGCGTCCGCAATCTGTCGCAGATGTTCAAGCGCCTCGGGCCACGGCAGCGCACCGCGCTGAATCCGAGACTCGAGCGTCTCGCCGTCGACATATTCCATGACGAGATAGGGGACGCCATTCTCGACGCCAACGTCGTACAGCGCGCAGATATGCGGGTGACTCAGCGCGGAAACGATCTGTGCCTCACGACGGAAGCGCTCGCGGCGTTCTGGATCCGCGGCAAGATGCTCGGGCAGGATTTTGATCGCGACCGTCCGCTCGAGGCGCCTGTCGACGGCCCGATAGACTTCGCCCATCCCACTCGCCGCAATCAGCGTCGTGATCTCATAGGGGCCGAAACTGCGTGCGATGAAGCGGCCAGGCACGGGCGGCTCGTGAAGCCGGCGAACCGCACTCGCGACAGCGGAGAGCTGCGCGTTCAGCCCGGCGGCCGCGGGCATCTCGATGAAGTCTCCGCCCTCGTTTTTATAGTGCAACAGCGATTCGACTTCCTGACGCAGGTCGTGATCGCCACCGCACGCA
>JBKPSE010000411.1:0-5541 GCA_046765855.1 Acidobacteriota bacterium
GTGGTGGCGCAGGCGCAGAAGATCGAATTCGAAGGCGATAAGCTGGTGTTCACCTTCGGGCCGCAGCATCGCGCACTGCGCGCGCAGCTGGAACAGAACCGCCCGTTCCTCGAATCCGCCGCATCACAGTTGTCGGGACGAAAAATCGGCGTGGTCGCGGCGGAGGGAACGAGTTCGGCGTCAGGCGCTCCCGCTTCTTCGCCGGCGCCCGGCGGCGGAACGGCTGCGGCCGCACCGGCGCCCGATGCTGCAGCCGGCGCAGCCTACGATCGACGACAGGAACTGAAGGATCGCGCGCTCGCCGACACCGGCGTGCAGACGATGCTCGACGTGTTCGCCGCCGAGATCAAAGACGTGGAGGAGATGTAGGCATGAATCCGCAGCAGCTCATGAAGCAGGCGCAGCAGATGCAGGAGCGCATGCAGAAGCAGATGGCCGAGATGAAAGTCGAGGCCACCGCCGGCGGCGGCATGGTCACCGTCGTCATGAACGGGGCCAAGCAGGTGCTGTCGATCAAGATCGATCCCGAGGCCGTGTCGAAAGACGACGTCGAGATGCTGCAGGATCTGATTCTCGCCGCGATCAACGACGGGCAGCGCAAGGCCGACGAGGCGATGCAGAAGCAGATGAGCGGCATGCTCGGCGGGCTGAAGATCCCCGGCATGTTCTAACCGTCCTCTGCGGCGTCGGCGCGCTCCGTTCGCGAGCCCCGCTCGCGCCGCGGGTTCGCGCCGCCCTTCGTTTGTGCGCTACGATCCAATTCAGGAATGAGCCGACCCGATCCCCTGACCAAGTTGATCGAGCAGCTGCAGCGGTTGCCCGGCATCGGCGCCAAGAGCGCGCAGCGCCTGGCGTTCCACATCCTCAAGACTCCGCGCGAAGAGATCGATCGGCTCGCCGCGGCGATGGCGGAGGTGAAGGACCGCGTCACCTACTGCTCGGTCTGCAGCAATATCACCGACACCGACCCGTGTTTCTTCTGCACGGATGGAGGGCGTGACAAGCGTCTCATCTGCGTCGTCGAAGAGCCGGAGAACGTGACCGCGGTCGAGAAGACGCGCGACTTCAAAGGCATGTATCACGTCTTGATGGGCGCGTTGTCGCCGCTCCATGGCGTGGGTCCGGACGATCTGAAGGTGAAAGAGCTGCTCGCCCGGGTGGGCAGCGGCATTGTCGAAGAAGTGATCCTCGCCACCAATCCCAACGTGGAAGGGGAAGCGACCGCGATCTATCTGGCCAAGCTGCTCAAGCCGCTCGGCGTGCGCGTGACGCGCATCGCCATGGGCGTACCCGTCGGCAGCGATCTCGAATACGCCGACGAGTTCACGATGCACAAAGCCATGGAAGGGCGCCGCGAAGTGTGATGCTTCAGCGAGCTCTGCTGACTGCCAACTGCTAACTGCTGACCGCCAGCTCCTCTTCCCCTAGCAGGTGACGCAACTTGAGCACCAGCGAAATCCAGTAGGTGTTGGATCCAATGGCAGCGAGAACGACGACGAGCGGCAGCAGCCCGAGCAGCGACAGCGCGAAGATCCCGTAGGGCATGGCCGAACGCGTCGCCACGAACGAGATGCGCCAGATGACGCGCGACCATGGCGTGGCTTCCGCCTTGAAGCGCGTTCGGGCGATCGCGTGCAGCCTCTCGGGCTGGCCGGCAGTGATGCGATTGCGCAGATAAATCAGCAACGCGAACGTGATCAGCGTGCCGGCGAGGGCGATCCCGCCGAGCCAGTAGAACCCTTCCCAATGGGTACGGCGCACGGCTCCCACCGTCAGGCCGATGAAGATGGCGATGTAATAGGAGTAGTCGCCGAAGGTCTCGATCCAGCAGCCGAGCGCCGATTCCTGGTACTTCAGCCGCGCGATCTCGCCGTCGCAGCCGTCCAGCACGCTGGCAGCAAGCGAGAGAAATCCACCGAGCACGCCGGCAAGATAGTGGCCGGTGCTGAACAGCCACGCCGAATAGAAACCGATGGCGACGAGCGCGACCGAGAGCTGATTTGCGGTGAGCGGCGTGCGGATCAACGCGACGCTGATCGGCAGCGACATGCTGCGGTTGAACTGCGCCAGCGTGTTGTCGGTGTCCTTGTAGCTGGAACGGCGGATCGCCGCTTCCGCCGCGGCCAGATCCGCCTCGCTGCCGATGCGCAGCGCGAGGCGGCCTCGTCCGAACGACACATCCTCCCCGGCCGGAACCGGCGCGCCGCTGAGCGCGCGTTCGCGCAGCTCGTGCGCCAACACCGCGAGATCGGCGGCGTCCTGCGCGCGCACTCGCAGCAGTCCGGACATCGGCCATTCACGGCCGGCTGAAACATCGCGCACCTCGCCGCTTGCAACGGAGACGAGCGCGGCATCCTGCAGCAAGGCTGGAGAAACGACGACGCCGGGACCAGCCACGGTGAGCTCTTTGTCCGCCGAAAGTGTCGCCAGCGCATTGCGCCAGTCGCGCTCGTTGTGCACGAACCGGATGTCCCCCTTCACCTCTCGCGCCACGCGCCGGATGCGGCTGGCCAGCTCGGGGCCGGCGAAGACATAGACACGCGAGTAGCCGGCACGGAACGCCGAGCGCAGCATGCGTTCGACGATTGGCAGACCGGCGATCCGGGCGAACGGTGAAATCCTCACCGCCTCGTCCGCGGGGACGTAGAGCAGAATCGGTCGATTCTCCGGAGCCGGCATCGACGCGGGGGCGTCGCTCGCCGGCACCGCAGGACGACGGCCGCGCGGATAGATCGCCAGCCCGACGCCTGCCCAGAACAGTCCGCGCAGCCGCCGCGCCAGGGCGAGCGGCGCTCCCGCCGCCGCCGCGCCGACGGCGGTGACGGCGGCAAGGCTCGATGCCTCCAGCGCCCCGAGGTTTGCCGGGATGAACGCGGAGGCGAAGCTCGCCACGCGCGAGAACGTTTCAACCGCGAGCGCGCCTTCGAACGAGATCGGCACGTTGGCCGCGCGCATGATGATCCAGGCTTCGGCAGCCATCGACGCATACGCGACGAGCGTCGCCAGCGTGAGCACCGCCAGACGCAGCGGATTGCCGCGCACCAGGTCGAGCAGCTGCCGCTCGACCGCGCCGACGAATCGGCCGACGCGGCCGCTCGCCATCGACGTGCCGAGCACCCGGTCGATCCGATCGACGAGCGCGATCAGGTAGGTGCCGCGGCCGGCGAGTACGACGCCGGTCAACAGCGCCAGCACGCCCGAGGCGATGGCGAAGCCGCGGAAAATTCGGAACCACGTGTTGGTCAGCGGCAGCGTCGTCATGGCGACCAATGACCCGACGCCGACGATCAGCGTGGTGCCCACCATGTAGCCGATCCGCTCGAGCGCGACCGCAGCCGTCGCGATCCGCGGATCGATCTCGTGCTGCAGCAGCACGACTTTCAGGGGCTCGCCGGCGATGCCGCGCAGCGTCAGATAACTGAACGCTTCGGCCGCCAGCCGCACGCGGGCGAGGCGAAGGAACGGAACTTTGATCGTCCGAGGGAAGCACCACGCCCACGCCCAGGTGCGCGCCAGGTGCCAGGCACCGCTGGCGACGAGGGACAGCGCCAGCGCCAGCGCGAGCCGCCGCCCCATGTGGGCGACAAGGTGGAAGTCGACGTAATACAGCGTCGCCGCGAACAGCAGCGCGCCCACGCCGAACGCCCCCAGCTGGATTAAGCGATGACGCGTCGCGGGATTCATGCGGAGGGCGCGCCCAGCGCCGACTCCGCCGCGGCAAGATCCGATACGGTATCGATATCGCACCACATCGCATCGCCGATTTCCATGCCGCGCATCAGCCCGCGTGCCGCGAGCTGACGCACGCCGCCGCTCAACGTGGTGTCGCCGAGCGCGCACGCCATCTGCAGCGCGTCGAACAGCACGGGAGAGAACACGAACACGCCGGTGTCGAGCGCGTCGAAGTCGGTCAGATCCTTGCCGATCGCGACGATGCGGCTGCCCTCGCGGCGGACCTTCGTCGCCTCCTCCGCCTGTTCGGGAGTCGCAGGACGCGCGTCGATCGCGAGCAGCGATTCGTCGCCGTCGACATCGAGGCGCAGCATGCGCTGCAGCACCGGCGGCTCGAACACGTGATCGCCCATCAGCAGCGCAAACCGATCCGCGCCGACCGAGTCACGCGCGGCAAGGGCGGAGACGCCGTTCTCGAGGTGCCAATCGGGATTGACGACGAAGTCGATGGTCAGACCGGCGACGGCGGCCGTCTCAACGAGAGCGCGGACGCGGTCCGCCTGGTATCCCAGGACGACCGTCGCCGTCCGGATGCCCGCCTCGTGAGCCGCCTCGAGCGTCCGCAGCAGGATCGGGCGGCCGAGCAGCGGCTGCAACAGCTTCGAATCGTGAGTGGGGTTGTGGAAGCGATCGCCGTTGCCTGCGGCGAGGATTACGGCCCTGCTGACAATTCGCGTCACTGCTGCTCTCGTGTCTGCCGGTGCCTCGAGCCGGCGTGTCCAGGCATCGTGTCATGAGCTTTGACGCCCGCCTCATGCGCGGCGTCTCCGTCGCGTCCATGACCTATACGCCCCGTAAGGCGATCTTAGTTCACAGAACAGCTCTTCGGCACGCGTTCAAATTGCATGGACCGTGCCCGGGCGCCGTCTGATCAGCCCCTTTCTACTTGATCCCGTGGGAGTTGCGGTGCGCGGTGGGTGAAACCTTCCCGCACCAGCAGGACGCCGCCGACCAGCGCCCAGAACAGCATGCGCAGCTTTCGGATAATCGCCATCGACAGCCCCGGGCGCGTGCCGAGGCCCAGGACCTGCGAGATGTAGGCCGTAGCCGCCTCGTCCACACCCAGCCTGAGCGGCACGAACTTGAACACCACGGTGATCAAGCGGTTGGCAGTCTCGAGGATGAACGCAGTCAGCAGCGCGGGCGGCGCGCCGTTGAGAATCCACAAGGTCAAGTAAATCTCGGCTACTCCGAGGACGTGGAACCCGATTTCCGCCGCGGCCAGACCGGGGAGCGCCGCGCGATGGCGCGACGCAAATGAATAAATGCGCGTTTCGATTTCCTGCACGCGCGCGGAGTGACGGCGGAGCGGCGGGGCGACGCCGAGCGCCCGGCTGATCAGGGCCGGCTGGCGCCAGAGCATCCATAAGGCCAGGACGAAGAGCGCGAGTGTCGCAGCCACCGCGAGCTCGCCGACGCCCCGGACGGCGGATGGCGGCTGAAAGCGCACCAGCAGGGCGACGGTACCGGCGGCAATCATCGCCGCGGCCGACAGCGTGTACAGGACGTTCTCGATCGCGAGCGCGGTGACGGCGGGGCCCAGCGCGACGCGGCCGCGCACGAACGCTGCCTTCGCCGGCTCGCCGACCAGCGGTCCCAAGGGGGTGAGATTGCCAATCGTGTCGCCGCAGACCACGGCGGCAAACGCATCGGCGAGCGGCAAGGTATGCGGTGGATCGAGGCAGAGCCGCCACGCCGCCGCGCGCAAGAGAAAGCGCAGGCCGCCGATCGCGACGATCGCCAGCAGCATCCAGCCGACCTGACGCACGTCGGCGGCGATCTCGGCGACGCCGACGCTCCACACCATCC
>JBKPSE010000412.1:0-8125 GCA_046765855.1 Acidobacteriota bacterium
GTCGTGGATAGCGCGCGCCAGGCAGCGCAAGACGCCCGATGAGCAGCCGGTCGACGTCCACACCCGGATCGACATGCGTCAGGTGAATGAAGCTGCGCAGCATCAGTCCGGCGCCCACCAGCAGTACGATCGCGAGCGCGATCTGCGCCACGACCAGCGCATCGCGCAGCCGGCTCGTACGACGTCCAACGCCGCGGCCGCGGCCTCCCTCGCGCAGCGCGTCCGCCGCACGAAAGCCCGAGGCCGCGAGCGCGGGGAGCAACCCGAAGAGTACGGCGGTCGCGCCGGTGATCGACGCCGCGGCAACCGCCGCAATGCCGTCGATTCGCAGCGTCTGCAGCATCGGCAGACTCACGGCGGCCGCCGCCTTGAGCCCCTCCACCAGCCACCGCGCAAGCAGGAGGCCGGCGACTCCGCCGGCGACCGCCAGCACTAGGCTTTCAGTCAGCATCTGTCGCACGAGCCGGCGGCGGCTTGCACCGAGCGCCGAGCGGAGCGCTATTTCGCGCGACCGGTCGGCGCCTCGTGCGAGCAGCAGGTTCGCCAGATTGACGCAGGCGATCAACAGCACGAGAGCGGCGCCACCGAGCAGCACGAACATGCCAAGGCGGATTTGCGGGTCGACAACGTACTCGCGCAGCGGGATGAGATCGCTCTTCCATCCCTTTCGGCTCTCGGGATGCTCTCGAGCTACCCGGTCGCCGATGGTCGCGACCCGAGCCTCCGCCTGAGCGAACGGCACGTCCGGCCGCACGCGCGCGAGCGACAGATACACCATGTTGTCTCGCCGCGTCTTGACGTCGTCGTCGAGCGCCGCCGGCCGCAGCGGCAGCCAGAGATCCCGCTTGTCCGGCCACAGCCGCGCGGCCGGCGCCACACCAACGATGGTGGTCTCTTTTCCGGCGATACGCAGCGATTTGCCGACGATCCCGCGATCGCCGCCGAACCGCCGCGTCCAGAGCGCATCGGAGATCACCACCACACTCGCCGACGTGGTGTCGTGGTCGGCGTTGGTCAGGAGACGTCCAGCCAGCGGCTGCACTCGCATCAGCGGGAAATACTCGTCGCTGACCTCCACGGCCGACACGCGCTCCGGCGCCTCGTTCCCGGCGATGTCGACCTCGAACGGGTCAATCAGTGCGACGTGTTCGAAGACGTCGCGCTGCTCGCGCCAGTCGGCATAGTCGGCATAGGGAACGCTGCCGCGGCGGATCTCGCGCTCGGGATTCTCGCTGACCGGGACGGCCAACCGCGCACTCTCGGCGACGGGCAGGGGGCGGTAGAGCACCGTATAGACAGCACTGAAGATCGCGACGGTGCCGCCGATGCCGAGCGTCAGCGTCAACACCGACACCAGAGTGAAGGCCGGACTGCGCCGCAGCATCCGCGCGGCATAGCGGACGTCCTGCCACACGGTCGCCACCCTCCATCCCGGCGACGCCACACCCGGAGGCTCGATGGCCGGCGCTCTGGTGATCGCGCGGGCGAGCTCCTCGCGCATCCGCCGGTCGTCACGGAGCTCGTCGAGCGCCCTCCGCCGCGCCTCGGCGTCGCTCTGTCCCATGGCGCGGAGTTCGTCGTAGCGATCGTCGAGATGCTGCTCGAGCTCCTGCGCGATCTCCGCTTCGCGGCCGGGATCGAGGTTCGCGTCGGACAATCGCCGCCGGATGTCGTCGTGCCAGCGCGACATGGCGTCAGGCCTCGCCCGTTCCGGCGATCCGGTCGATCGCCGCGGCAAACGCGCGCCAGGTGGTCCGCTGCTCGTCGAGGATGCGGCGGCCGGATGGCGTCAACGCGTAGAACCGGCGGCGCCGCTCCCCGGCGCGCTCGACCCAGCGGCCCTGGATCCAGCCGCGCTTCTCGAGCCGGTAGAGCAGGGGATAGAGGGCGGCGGCGCTGAACGTGATGGCGCCGCCAGAGCGCTGCTCGATCAATTTGCCGATTTCATAGCCATGTCGCGCGCGCGTTTCGACCAGCGACAGGATCAGGAGCTCGGCGCTTCCCTTCTTCAGTTCGCGCGCGTGGGTGTGGCTGAGGCCGAGCAGGCGTTTCACTGGATCGTCCAATCCATATAGTTCATAGCGATATATAGCATAGAGATAACACCGCCAGGGCCTGCGGTCAAGCGCGGCGTTCGGCAGAATGTGTTCTCATCCGCCGGTTTGGTATCGGGACCAGCCGAGGGTATTCTCAGGCGCACCAGGTGAGCCTCGCCAGCGGAACACGCATCAGCATCTACGAGATCGTTGCGCCGATCGGCGCCGGCGGAATGGGAGAGGTGTATCGCGCTCGGGATACACGGCTGAACCGCGATGTCGCGCTGAAGGTTCTGCCCGACACGTTTGCCGCGGACAGCGGCCGCGTCGCGCGCTTCCGTCGTGAAGCGCAGCTGCTCGCCACGCTCAATCACGTCAACATTGCCCAGATCTACGGGTTGGAAGAGATCCCTGCGCGGTCGCCGGCGTCGACGACTTCGGCGGCGCTGGTTCTCGAGCTGGTGGATGGACGCACGCTTGCGGATCGCCTGGCCGAGGGCCCGCTTCCGCTGGACGAGGCGACTGTGATCGCGCGCCAGATTGCCGACGCGCTCGAATCGGCGCACGAGTGCGGCATCATTCATCGCGACTTGAAGCCCGCCAACGTCAAGGTGAAAGAGGACGGCACCGTCAAGGTGCTGGACTTCGGCCTCGGCAAAGCGTTCGATCCCGCCGCGACCGTCTCGCCCGACGTCCTCAGCTCCCCCACGATCAGCGCGCAGGCGACCCAGGCGGGTGTCGTGCTGGGAACGGCCGCGTACATGGCGCCGGAGCAGGCGAAGGGGCGGAGCGTCGATCGCCGCGCCGATATCTGGGCGTTCGGGGTGGTGTTGTACGAGATGCTGTCGGGCCGTCGCCTCTTCGAGGCAGACGATGTGTCGGACACCCTCGCTGCCGTACTGCGCCAGCCGATCGACTGGACCGCCTTACCGTCGACGACTCCGGTGGCGTTGCGGCATCTGCTCGCGCGCTGTCTGGAACGCGACGCTCGAAAGCGCTTGCGCGATATCGGCGAAGCGCGAATCGCGCTCGAAGATCCTTCGTTGAGTCTCGCCGGCGTTGGGGCACCGGCGGAGCCTCCGCATGCCGCAGTGCAACCGCGCCGCGCGCTCTGGAAATGGGTGGCCCCGCTCGCTGCTGTCGGGATATTTGCGGTCGCGATCGGCGCGCTTGCAATGCGCTATTTTCAGTCCACGCCGCCCGCGCCGGTGGTACGGTTCGAGTCCCGGCTGAGCGACGGCTTGACCCTCGCGCCAATCGCGCGCCCGTTTCTAGACGTCTCGCGCGACGGAACGCAGATCGCCTACGTGTATGGCGCCAACCGCGCGTTGTACGTGCGCCGCCTTTCCGAGCGCGACGCCCAGGTGGTCGCCGGCACGCAGAATCTCGGGGAGCTATACGCGCCGGCATTTTCGCCGGATGGCCGCGCAGTCGCGTTCTGGTCCGGGGACGGAACCATCAAGCGCGTGGCGGTGGAAGGCGGCGCGGCGGTGACGCTCTGCCGCGCCGATAGTCCGTACGGTCTGACCTGGGATGAGAGCGGCATCTTCTTCGCCCTCGGGGAGAAGGCGACGATCGCGCGAGTATCGCCCGATGGGGGTACGCCGGAAGTCATCGCACGCGCGAAACAGGGTCAACTGGTGAGCGGCCCCGAGGTCCTGCCCGGCGGCCGGTTCGTCCTCTTCGCAGTGAGCGCGGGCACGGCGGCAGAGTGGGACACGGCCCGAATCGTCGTGCATTCGATCGACTCGGGCGAAGAGCGCACGCTGATCGACGGAGGTTCGGACGCACGCTACCTCGCGACCGGACACCTGGTGTATGCAAAGGAGGGCGTGCTGTTTGCCGCGCCCTTCGACGCGGCGCGGGCGCAGCTGCAAGGGCCGGCCGTGGCCGTGTTGAGCGGGGTCCGGCGCGGACGTCCTGGACTCGGCACGGCGCATTACGCCGTGTCAAGGGGCGGAACGCTGGTCTACGTTCCCGGTCCGGTCGGCGCCAGCGCGCTCGTCGACCTCCAATTGTTCGACAGGACCGGCAAGGCCACGCCGCTGAAGCTGCCGCTCGGCGCCTACGCGCACCCGCGGATTTCTCCGGACGGGCATCAGCTTGCGTTTGCCGTCGCCGCCGGCGAGGAAGAGTTCATCGGGGTGTACGAGCTTTCGGGCACGAAGGCGATGCGGCGATTGACCCTCGGAGGCCGAAGTCGTGCACCGATATGGGCGTTGAACGGCAGCCGGCTGGCGTACCAGACCGATCGCGACGGTGATGTTTCGATTTTCTGGCAAGCCGCCGACGGCGGCGGTTCGCCCGAACGGCTGACCACGGCCGCCGCTGGCGAATCGCACGCGCCGGAGTCATGGTCGCCCGCGGCAGATACGCTGCTCTATAGCGTGCACAAGGATGGCGTGTACTCGCTCTGGACGATGTCGCTGCCGGAGAAACGCGCGACCAGGTTCGGCGCTGTGACGTCAATCGTTCCGATCAACGCGGTGTTCTCGCCCAACGGGCGCTGGGTCGCGTATCAGAGCGATCAGAGCGGCCGGACCACCGTGTACGTCCAACCGGTACCGCCGACTGGCGCGGTTTACCCATACCTGCCGCAACGCAACGACGTGCCGCACGAGCCGATGTGGTCGCCTGACGGCAAGGAGCTGTTCTTCAACCCCCGCGCCGCGGCGTTCGAAGTCGTGCCGGTCACGACCGAACCGAAGTTCGAGTTCGGCAATCCTGTCCCACTCCCTCGACCATTTCGCCTGACTCCGCCGCAAGGGCGGCGCTCCTACGACATCGCGCCGGACGGACGCATCGTTGCCGTCATCTTGCCGGAGGGGGACAAGGATTCGCCGGCGACGCAGGGCCTCCAGGTGGTGCTGAACTGGCACGAAGAGGTGAAGGCAAAGGTGCCCGTGCCTCGCCGCTGAACCCGTACCGCATGCGAGGCGCGTTGAAGGTGCGCGTCACTTCGCCGGACCTGCGTTGCGCGGTGGTTTCTCGAAGTCGGTCGCCACGATCGCGACTCCGACCTCGATCGATTCGGCCTGCCGCGTGCCGCCCAGATACGGGTCAACCCGCATGCCGCGTGCGAAGAACGGCAGTTTGAAGCCGCCAACGTCGCGATAGTCGTCGAAATCCGTCTGCTCCGGAATGCGCCCGATCGGGCTGTCGAAATAAATGACCCGCCTGAGCAGGAATCCGCTTTCCGCGTCGAACCAATAGCGTGCCTTGGCCGCCGTCACCACCCAGACGTTGCGCTCGCCGATCTTCTCCGAGTCGGTGACGCGAGCGTCGTCGCCAATGCTCGACGTGTGGAACGGTTCGAACGGATGGCTCGACTGCCGCGCGGCGTCCAGCTGCTGCGACGTCAAATCATGCACTCCGTCCTTGTCGCGAATCCAGCCGCCGTTTGCGTCGATGACGCGGCTCAGACGAGCGCCATCCGGCAGTTCCACGTCCACGCGGGTCTTGTTGCCCGCGGTGATCACTGTCGCGTGCAGCCACGGTCCTGTTGGCGACTTCTGCGTCCCGGTAAAACGCCGCGTCGCCGAAGGCGCCACTTCGCGGCCGACAGCAGTCACGTACTTCTGAATCACCGATGTGACGGCCGGCAGCGTCTTCGCTTCGACCGGCTTCGGTTCAGGCGGCACCGGTTGCGGCAGCGGCGGCATCAGTGCCGGCTGCAGCTTCCCGGCGTGGCAGGTGAAACAGGTTACGACGGGCTTCCCGTCGAAATGACGCGCATTGAGATCGATGACCATGCGCATCATTTCCCGGCCCTTCCGCTTCTCAGGCTTGGCGTCACTGGCGACGTCGTCTGCCACATGGCAGTAGTGGCAGTTCACGCCCAGACCTGACGCCATCTGATTCATCACCTGCCAGACGTCAGGGCGCGACATGCCGGTGATGACCTGCAGATTCTTCGGCGGTTCCTGCGCATCGAGGGAGACAGTCAGCACGAGAAAGGCAACCGCGATCGGCAATCCGGGCACGAGCATCCTCCTGAGTCAGGTGCGGAGATCGAGAAACGGTTTTACGTTTTTCTGCCGCAATTGCTACCGTGCCGCGCAGGCCGGCACGCCGACGTTATGCGTCGGACATATATGCGTCACGCATGCACCTGGCGTCAAGTCCTGCGGCACACTCGTCACCTTCGACAGTCGTCGTCCGCCTCGAGCGCTCGAATCACACGGCAAGGATTGCCCGCCGCGAAAACGGCATCCGGAATGTCGCGGGTAACGACGCTGCCGGCGCCGATCACCGCGCGCGAGCCGATCCGGACGCCGGGAAGAACGATCGCGCCGCCGCCGATCCACACGTCCGAGCCGATGTCGATCGGCTTGCCGAACTCGGCGACCCGGCGCTGTTCCGCATCGAGCGGGTGCATCGGTGTATAGATCTGCACCGCCGGCCCGATGAGGGTGTAGTCGCCGATGCGCACGCGGCACACGTCCAGGACGATGCAGTTGAAGTTGAAGAAGACGCGTTCGCCGAGCTCGATGTTGCTGCCGTAGTCGCAGAAGAAGGGCGGCTGCATCCAGACAGATTCCCCGCCTTTCGCGAAGAGATCCATAAGGATCCGCCTGCGTTGCTGCTGCTCCGACTCGCGCGTGGCATTGAGCGATTGACAGAGATGACGGGCGCGTTCCCGTCCGGAGACGAGCTCCGGATCGAACGGGTCGTACAGTTCGCCTGCCAGCATTTTCTCGCGTTCGTTCATCCCAGATGATCGCGCTACGGCACTCTTCCGTGCAATTGATCGCCTAGAGCGGACGTTGCCGGAAGAACACATTGTCGAGTCGGCTGCGGCGCAGAGATTGCTACATACCTAATGCCCGTTTCGAACATGCTGACTGGTCTTCCGGTGACCTCGGCAATTTCAAGTCGTCGGTTGAGAAAACCGCCGACGGAGGTCGTATGAAGCAGTTCGCGATCGCGTCACTACTCGTCGCGGGAATGTTCCCATTCGGAGCGGCGGCGCAGCCGCAGTCGTCCACGTCGACGTCGGCCACACCAGCACACTCGACCGCGTCGGCTGCCGCCCTCAAACAGGACATGCGCAAGCTGTGGACCGACCACGTCGTGTGGACGCGCGACTATATCGTCGCCGCCACCACCAATCAGCCGGATGCCTCCGCGGCGCTCGACCGGCTGTTGAAGAATCAGGAAAGCATCGGCAACGCCGTCGCGAAGTACTACGGCGATGCGGCGGGACGCCAGCTCACGACGCTGCTCAAGGATCACATCGCCATCGCCGGCGACATCGTCAAGGCGGCGATGGCGGGCGACAAGGCGGGGCAGAAGGCGGCGGATGATCGCTGGCATCAGAACGCCTCGCAGATTGCCGACTTCCTGAGCAAGGCCAATCCGAACTGGCCGCGCGCGACACTGGTGAACCTGATGAACGAGCATCTCTCGACAACCAGCACCGAGCTCGTGGCGCGCCTGAACAAGGATTGGGCCGCCGACGTCAGAGCCTTCGACGCCGTCTACGAACACATCCTGCACATGTCGGACGCGCTGTCCGACGGCATCGTCAAGCAATTCCCGGAGAAGTTCGCGGCCTGAAGGGCGGCCGGGCGGACCGATCCATCAGCAAGGCTGCCGATCGGATCGGTCGCGTCCGTGGTCGTGGCTATTTGAGCTCGACGTAGTCCTGTGCGATCAGCTGATCGCTTCGCGCGCCCAGCCGTTCGAGCAGAGGCACGATTACGGACGCCTTGTCCTCGGCGTCGCGGCGCGACCACGTGCGTGACTTGACCTCCAAGAAATACCCGTCGGTCAGAGGTTTGAGCAGGCGATCGAGGTGCACGTAGAACTGCACGCCGCGATATCCGACCAGCCACCGCCGTCGATCCTTTTCGATCTCGCGTTCGCGCTGCGGCCGGAAGTACTCGCGGTAGAAGCGCGGCGAGTGAACCGCGGGCGCGAGAAATCGCGAGCGGAACAGCAGCACCGAGCCGAACGCCGCTTCGTGAGACAGGCCGGTGAGCGTCAGCCGCGCGCGCACGTTCGTCACCGTGCCGGCGTCGTCGAGTCTGGCGTCTTCGCGGTAGCGCAGGCGCCCCTGCGCCGAGTCGTCGAAGAAAAAATAGGTA
>JBKPSE010000413.1:0-6586 GCA_046765855.1 Acidobacteriota bacterium
GTTCTGGCGGCCGCGACGGCCATGGCCGTGCTCGGTCTGGTTGACGATGCGCTGCGGCTGAAACCCAGCACCAAGCTGAGCGTGCAGGTGGCGATTGCCTGCTTCGCCGAATACGTCGGATTCAGGTTCGACTGGAGCGGATCGCCGACTGTCGATGCGCTGCTCACGATCTTCTGGATCGTCGCCGTCACCAACGCGTTCAATCTTCTGGACAACATGGACGGCCTGTGCGCCGGAGTTGCCGCCATTGCCGCGGCCGCGCTCTGTCTCACATTCGGACCGGCCGGCAGCGCCAGTCTGATCGGCTATGCCGGCGCGCTGGCTGCCGCCAGCGCCGCATTTCTCGTCTACAACTTCAACCCGGCGTCGATCTTCCTGGGCGATTCAGGGAGCCTGTTCATCGGCTCCAGCCTGGCGCTCCTTGCCGTGACCGCCGAACGCGGCGGCCGCGCCGGTCTGGCCTCGACCGTGGTCGTCCCGGTGCTGCTTCTGCTCATCCCGATCTTCGATACGACCTTCGTCACCCTCGCGCGCAAGCTGTCGGCGCGTTCCGCCTCGGTCGGCGGGCGGGACCATACCTCGCACCGTCTGGTCGCAATGGGGTTCTCGGACCGGCATGCGGTGCTGCTGCTGTACGCGATCGCGGCGATTGGCGCGGGGGCGGCGGTGGCGATCGATCGCTCGCGTCTGCACGAGGCGGGAATCTTCTCGGCGCTGCTGGCGATTGCGCTCATCCTGCTCGGCGTCCAGCTGGCAAAGGTCAAAGTGTACGGCGGGGAAGATTTCTCACTGCTGCGCGACCGTGCCTACACGCCGCTGCTGGTGGAAATGACGTACAAGCGGCGCGTATTCGAGCTGTTGCTGGACGTCTGTCTCATTACGATCGCCTACTACGCCTCTTACGTGCTCAGGTTCGATCGGGACTTTCAGACCAACTACCCACGATTTCTCGAGTCGCTGCCGATCGTGATCGGCTGCCAGGTGCTGAGCCTGATCGTCGCGGGCGTCTACCGGGGCGTCTGGCGATATATCACGTCGGTCGACATCACCACCTACGCGCGCGGCGTCGCTGCAGGCGTGCTGAGCAGCGTCCTGGCGCTCGTCTACGTCTACCGGTTCGAGGGATATTCGCGCGGCGTGTTCCTGATCGACGCGATGGCGCTGATGCTGCTCCTCACCGGGTCGCGGCTGTCCTTTCGAGTCATCGGCGAACTTGCGCGCCGCAGCCATGTCACCGGACGCCGCGTGATCATCTACGGCGCCGGCGACGGCGGCGCACTCCTGCTGCGCGAGCTGCAGAACAACGCGGCCTTCGATTACCAGCCGATCGCGTTCATCGACGACGACGTGTCGAAGCACCGCCGGCGCATTCTCGGCCTGCCGGTGCTTTCCGGCATCGACGGGCTGCCGGCGGCGATCGCCGAATACCGTCCCGACGCCATCATCATCAGCACGGCGAAGTTGTCGGTTGCGCGAGGCGCCGATCTGCAGCGCCTGTGCTTCGAGACCGGCACCAGTCTGCTGAAGCTGACGATCCGGCTCGATCCCGTCCGGCCGGTGTCGGTGCGCACGCCGGCTGGCGCTCAGTAGAGCCGCGCTCGGCCGACGCGAAGCCCCGCGCGAGTACCCTCAGCGGCGCGCGGCTCCAAACCCAGGGCGCGGAATCGCCGCCCGTCGCTGGCTCGCGGCACCAGGAACCGCAAGTACGTCCACCGGTCCGCCGGCACCGCCACGTCGTCGACAAGCCGTCCGTCCAGCGTGACCGCGACCCGCAGCAGACCTTCGGTGGACCGGAGCGGGATGGCGATGAAGCGGTCGTTGGCTTCTATGTAGACGGTTCCCGACGAATCGAGCAGCGTCCGGTACGGTTCTCCCTCCAGATCGCGAATCCAGGTTTCGCTGAAACCGCGGTAGACATGTTCGAGGGACGCCTCGCGCTGCGCGGACACCAGCCGCAGCGGCAGCGTCAGCACCAGGACCGTCAGCGCCACGGTGGAAAGTACGCGAGTGCGCCGTGGTGCTTCGACCGAAGCGCGGGTTCCCGCCAGAATCCCAAGCACCAGCCAGAAGGCGACGGCCGCGTCAGGAACGAGCAGCGGATGGCTGACGAGGCAGGTCAACAGGAATGCAATCGTGCCCCAGAGCAGGCCGCGATGCAGCTGGTCGCTGCGCGGCGCCGGCCGGGCGGCACCTGCGACGACCGCCACGAACGCCCAGAGTCCGACCAATCCCAGTTCCGCCATGATCTGGAGAAAGTTGTTGTGGGCGTTCTCGGCCGTGTAGAAGCTGCGCACGCCTTCGCCCATGAACTGCGGGGAGCGGTCGCGGTAGCGACCCAGACCAACCCCGAAGACGGGCGCCGTCTTCCACATGCGGAACGACGCCGCGGCCATCTCCGTGCGAACCAGCAGCGCGCGCGACGTCGTCACGTTTCTCGTCGCCGGCCAGAACACGTAGGTGGTTCCTGCGCACAGCGCGAGTGCGAGGAGTGTCGCCGCGACACGGATGCGAGGCGCCGGCCGGCGCCATTGCTGCATGACCGACCATAGCGCGGCGCAGGTGAAGAGTGCCCCCATCGCGGCGCGCGATCCGGTAAGCCAAAGGGCGCCGACGAGCAGGAGAATCGGCAAGGTCCAGCGAAGCTGCCGCGCCGCGGCAGCCAATCCCAGGGCAAGCAGCGTTGCCATGGCGAATACCGATCCTGCGGCGTTCGTATCCGCGTAGAAGACGTTGATCCGCAGCGCGGCATTGGCCTCGAGCCACGCCCGTACATCGCCGCTTGCTACTGCGGCGGTGAGCGGGCGGAGGAGATTGATTGCCGCTGCGGCGGTGAACCCGACGACGGCCATGCGGGTCAACCCGTGCTCGGCATTCGTCCGCACGGTTGCGGCACACGCGACGAACAATGCCAGCGAAGCCGCGAGGTCGATCGCCTGGCGGATGAAGTCGAGATCGAGCGGGCTGTTCGAATAGAGCTCTCCGGCGATCAACCGCGAGATGCCCGACCACCAGTGCGTCGAATCGGCGACGCGCAGATACACCGGCACGAGCTGTACGGCTGCGGAGGCGACGCCGATCACACCCAGCAGCAGCGCCCAGCGGGCCGTGCTGCGCGGCAATGGCTCAGCACGCACCGCTGCGCCGGTCCACCATCCAACGGTCGTGGACAGCAGCAATATTTCGCCGAACGGGGTCGCAAGCGACACATTGAACAAACCGGGGATCGCCGCCGCGATGGGGGCGCAGGCGGCAAAGAGCAGGAGCCCTGCGTGTGGCGCGAGTGCGGCAAGGCAGCTCAATGCGCCGAGCGCAAAGCGGGCGGACACCGGGGTCGCCGGCGTCAGCAGAATGCTGATATAGGGGACCGCAAGAAACGCGGCGATGGCTGCGCGCCCGAGCCGCGCTGGCACAGTGGCGCGCCGGTCGGCGTTCAACCCCATCGCGTTGACGTCGTCAACGCCGCGCTGAGTGACTCCGCTGTCCCACAATCGCGTAGTCCAGGAACGTGAACATCCGCGCGTTCAGCTTGTCGACGTTCGCATTGAACGTCTCGGCGAACTCGGCGGTGGCCGCGTCGGATGCCGCGATCGCCTGCAGCCTGTCCTCCGGCGGCACCGGCGATCGGTACTCGATCCGCGCGCTGCTGAAGCCGCTGGCGAGCACGAGATAGCGCAGCGTCTCGGGGTGCAGCGGCCAGACGTGCGTAATGTCGCGGATGTAGCTCTCGAAGAACGCGACCCAGCACGCCGGGTTCAACGTCTCGAGCACGATTGGTGCGCCGGGACGCAGCTTGTGGTACGCCAGTTCGAGAAAGCGCAACAGGTAGCCTGGTTCGAGATGCTCGACGACCTGGGCCGCGAACAAGCCACCGATCGACGCGTCTGGCTGTCCCTCGAGGTACGACACGACGTCGGCCTCGGCGACCTCGAGTCCGGCCGCGCGGCAGGCTTCGACCATCTCGTGATTGAGATCGAGCCCACGTCCCTTGATGCCGCGTTCTTTCAGCAGCTCGAGGAATTCGCCGCGGCCGCAGCCGACGTCGAGGATGTCGCTCGTGCCATCGAAATACGGCAAATAACTCTTCAGCCGGTCCGCGATCGTTTCACGCGAGCCGCGGAACTCGTTCTCGAAGCCGACATATTTGTAGGCGTCGAGCGGTGTGGTGAATGCCGCACTGGCCGGCTGCGCGGCGGCGGCTGGCGGCTGCCCGCTGTTGCTGCGGGTGAGCCGTTCCAGCTCGCGCTTCATCGTCAGCGACGCCTGCTGTGATACGCCGATCAGCGTGCGCAACTCCTCGTGCGCCGCGGTCAGGGCGGCGACGCGCGCGTCGAAGCGCTGCTCCCGCGCCTCGAGCGATTGCGCGCGCTTGGCCTGATCGTCGGCGAGATGGTTCAACACCGCGTTCAGCACCAGCGCCTTGCCGGCGCTGTCCCGATCCTTGGTGTCGACGTACGGGGTGATCTGCTGCAGGTACAGCAGCAGTCTTAGGTGGAAGTGGCGGAGGTCTTCGATGTGTCCCGCCATCGCCGCGATCGCGCCGCCGAGGGTGTCGCGGGTCGCTCGATGTCCAGCCACGTTGCGATTGATGTGATCGACGACCAGCGAATTGAACGTTGCCTGCTTCTGCAGCGTGGGAGCGACCAGCCGCCAGACGAAGGCAGCCAACCGTCCTTTGAGGCCGGGCATCGGCGCCGGCGTGACCAGCACGTCGACTGCCTGATTGAGCGGCGTGACCTGCTGCTCGTCGTAATGCGCGGGCGCGGCGGGAAGCTCGATCGGCCGCATCGCGGCCTTGTCGAGCAGCGTCAGCGCATCGTTGTAGGCCCGGTCGGCTTGATCGCGCTCCTCCTTGAGCCGGCGCAGCGTGGCTTCGAGTGGCTCGTGCTCCTGAGTCAACGTCGCGAAGAGAGCGTCAGGACAAAGGCCCCGACAGGAATCTGTGCCGACATCTTGACTGGAACGCGCGCCGCGTCGGTGGAGAACCACAACGTGAGCGCGCGCGCGCCGCTTTCGGCCGGCGGCGCGACCGACAGCCGTTGCGTCTGAATGTCGCCGGCTGAGGTTTTGACCGTTTCAATCCCGCCCGCCTGCACCAGCACCTGATAGCTGCTCCCGCTGTCGCAGATCGGCATGGCGATCTTCTCGCCCGCCCTCAAGGACATCGAGCGAAGCACGTACAGCGCGCCAAGCGGATCCTGCGCCGCACTCGAGATCCCGATCTGCTTCGTGACGGCCGTCGCCGTGTCGACGCGGTATTCTGCGCGCTGCCTGGGACGATCGAAGAGCGTCGTCTTCATGCGGCGGCGCTTGCCTTCTTCGCTGTAGACCGAGCCGCGCTGCGGCAGCAGCGAATAGACGTCGAGAAGCGTGTCGACCTTGTAATAGAGCGAGTAGAGCTTGGCGATCAGCGAGTTCGGGCGCCCTTCAGCGACGACGTAGTACGCGGTCGATTGGAATGACGGCCTCTTCTCGAGCACGCGAACGGTGGCGGTGCCGGCGCTGAGATACGACGACCACGACACGTCGTAGGTGAGCGTCTCACCCACACTGAAGGGAACGGGCAGTTCTTTCTTTGCAACGGAGTAGGATCGCGCCGGGACACCGGCAGTCAGGCACACAGTCGCGATCAGCGTCGCGCCGACAACAACCTTCAGCACGTCGGACGAGTATAACCCGGCTCCGTGACGCCGTTGCCGCGGCGCCCTCGTCCAAGTGCCGCCGCGCCGACGATGAGGCTGACGAGACCGAGCGTGGACATGAGAGCTCCGCGGCGAAAGCTGCGCGGCATGAAGCGGAATTCGATCCGGTGCGCGCCCGCCGGCACCGTGCACGCCAGGAAATCGCCCGCGAATGCCGACAGCGTCAACGGCACGCCCTCGTCCGCAGTTGCGCTCCACCCCTCGTGAAACCGTTCGGTCAAGGACAGCTGCTGTGGAACGCTCGTCGTGGTCTGAATCACGATGTGCCCTGGACGATCGGCGATCGTCACCGCAGTGCCCTGCGGATCGCCATGCAACGTCGCTCGAGGAACGGGATTCGCGAGGTCCACCACTGCGGCGTCGGAACGAACCGTGCCGCGAGCGCCGGCGAGACGCAGATAAGACTCGCTGTCCGTGTGCAGCGTGGTCGATGGAAAGAGACCCGCATAGCCCCAGGTGAGCCAGTGCCCTTTCAGGATAGGACGGTCGCGCCACTCATCGGCCCAGGCGTAGCGGTATCCGGCGACAGGTTCGGGCATCAGCGAGGTAAGCGATTCAATGCTGCGCGGCCGCGTTTTCCAAACGTAGGTGAACCCCCAGCACCCGAGATCGACCGCCGCCAGCAGGATGAGTATTGGAATCGCGCGGCTGCTGCGCGTGGCTGTCACAAACGCGGCCGTCGTGGCGATCACGATCATCGTGCCGATCGCAGCCGACGCGAATGGCGCCGGCTGCAGCCGTGGCGCGAACGAGATGACGTGAGTGTTGAATGTGAGTGTGGTCGCGAGGCTGAGCAGCGCGGGCGCCCAGAGCAGTGCACGGGACCGGTGTTCGATCGAGGGACTCTCGCCACGCCGGACGAGATCGTCGATGGCCAGGGCCACGAG
>JBKPSE010000414.1:0-3488 GCA_046765855.1 Acidobacteriota bacterium
CGCTACGCGGGAATCATCGAGCCGGGCCTCGGCATCGAGTTCCGCGTCGAGTCGTTCGGCGACGCGGTGTTCAAGGGCAAGGTGGCACACGTCAGTCCGGCGCTCGATCAGACCATGCGCACGTTCACCGTCGAGGCGATCGTTGACAACGCCGATCGCCGCCTCAAACCTGGATTTTTCGCGAAGGGTGTCATCCTGACGCGCAAGGACGACAACGTGCTCGCCATCCCCGACAGCGCGGTGTCGACCTTCGCCGGCGTCTCGTCGGTGTATGTCATCAAGGACGGGAAGATCACGCAGCAGAATGTGGAGCTCGGAGTCCGGCAGGGGGATCTCTGGGAAGTGCTGTCCGGCATCCAGGGGGACGAGACGCTGGCAAGCAGCCGGCTGAACGAGCTGGCGACGGGTGTCCGCGTTGAGGTGGACAACGGCACGCCGGCTGGCGGAGACGCGCGCGGCGGCGGCCGGCGCCGGCAGGGCGGCGGCAACCGCGGCGCTCGCCGCGGTGGAGCGGGAGGCGGCGAATGAAACTCGCGGAAGTCAGCGTTCGGCGGCCGGTCTTCGCCGTGATGATGAGCGCGGCGCTGCTCGTGCTCGGCTGGTTCTCGTACCGCGAGCTTGGCCTCGATCTGATGCCGCGGACCGACTCGCCGACGGTCAACGTTCGCGCCAGTCTGCCCGGCGCCAGCGCCGAGGAGATCGAGACCACCATCACCAAGCCGATCGAGGCGGCGGTCAATACGATCAACGGGATCGACGAGCTGCGCTGCAGTTCGAGCCAGGGCAACGGCAACTGCACCATCACCTTCACGCTCGAGCGCGACATCGAATCGGCGACCCAGGACGTGCGCGACAAGGTCGCGACCGTCCGCTTTCCGCGCGACACCACGCCGCCGGTAGTCAGCAAGTTCGATCCCGATCAGGCGCCGATCCTGACGCTGGTCGTCTTCGCCAACCGCTCGCCCAAAGAGATCACCCAGATCGCCGACCAGAACATCAAGCAGGTGCTCGAGACCGTGCAGGACGTCGGCGAGGTCACACTGATGGGCGATCGCCGGCGCGAAGTGCGGATCCTGCTCGATCCGAACCGGCTGAATGCCTACGGGCTGACGGTGCAGCAGGTTGCGACGGCGATCGATCGGCAGAACACCGAGATCCCCGGCGGCACCTTCATTGCCGGGCCGTCCGAGATCTCGATGCGGACGATGGGCCGGCTGCGCAGCGTCGACGAGTTCGGCCGCATCGTTCTCCTCTACAAGGAGGGTTCGGTAATCACGGTGGGCGACGTCGCTCGCGTGACCGACGAGATCGAAGAAGTCCGCAGCCAGACCCGGCTCGACGGCCAGAACTCGGTGTCGATGTCCATTCGCAAGCAGGCGGGCACGAATACCGTCGCCGTCGTCGACCGCGTGCTCGAGCGGCTGGAGCGCATCCAGGCGGCGCTGCCCGCGGACATCAAGGTGCGCCCGACCCGCGATCAGTCGCGATTCATCCGCAAGTCGTTCGAGGAGATCCAGCTGCACCTGATTCTCGGCGGCATCCTCGCCGCCGTGGTGGTCTTTCTCTTCATTCGCAACCTGCGCGTCACGCTGATCGCCGGTCTCGCCATTCCGATCTCGATCGTCGGCACGTTCGCCGCCATGCGCTGGCTCGATTTCACGCTCAACAACATGACGATGCTGGCGCTGTCGCTGGCCACCGGCATCGTCATTGACGATGCGATCGTCGTGCTCGAGAACATCTTCCGCTATATCGAGGAAAAAGGCGCCACGCCGGCGCAGGCGGCGATCGACGCGACCGCGGAGATCGGGCTGGCGGTGATGGCAACCACGTTGTCGCTCGTGGTGATCTTCGTGCCGGTCGCGTTCATGTCCGGACAGGTCGGCCGCTATTTCTACAGCTTCGGCATCACGTCGGCGACGGCGATTCTGCTGTCGATGTTCGTCTCGTTCACGCTGACGCCGGCGCTGTGTGCCTGGTGGCTGCGCGCCGAGGACGCCAAGGCCGGCCATGCCAAGTCGAAAGACCGTGGCCTGTATGCCTGGCTCGACCGCAAGTACGGCGCGATGCTGGAGTGGTCGCTCGCGCACCGGCCGATCATGCTTGGAGTCGCCGGCGCGGTCGTGCTGTCGGCGGTGTTCCTCTATCCGTACGTCGGAAAAGAGCTGGTGCCCGACGACGATCAGAGCGAGTTCAGCGTCAACGTCCGTTTGCCCCGCGGTACCAGCTTCGACCGCTCGCTCGAGTACATGACGCCAATCGAAGGAGACCTGCGCGCCGCGCTCGGCGACAACCTCGAGGCGATGCTGACCTCGATCCAGAACGGCAGCGGCAATTACTCGATCCAGCTGAAACCGATCGATCAGCGCAAGCAGTCGCAGCAGGAGCTGATGCAGGTCGCACGCCGCGCGGTCGCCAAGTACAGAAACGCGCGGATCAGCGTCTCAGGCGGCACCGACATCTCGGGCGCCTCGAGCGCCGGCGGCCGGGGCGGGGGCGGCAGCACCAACCGCCTGAACATGATCGTTCAGGGCCCCGACATCGAACAGCTGCAGCAGTACGCCTCGACGCTGCTGGCCAAGGTCAAGGAGATCGACGGCGTCACTGACGCCGACATGAGCTTCGAGGCGACGCAGCCCGAACTGCGCATTACCGTCGACCGCCAGCGCGCGGCGGATCTTGGCGTCTCGGTCGACACGCTGTCATCGACGATGCGGACGATGGTCGGCGGGGAAGAGGTCTCGAAGTACAAGGACGGTGACGAGCAGTTCAGCGTCCGGCTCCGCCTCGACGACAGGTTCCGCAACGACCCGGCGGCGATGGGCGACATCTTCGTGCCCGCAGCGGGTGGCCGCATGGTCAGGGTCAGCGACGTCGCACACCTCACGATGGGGTCGGCGCCCGGTTCCATCGACCGCTACAATCGGATGCGCCAGATCTCGGTCAACGCAAATCTCGATCGCCTGAAGATCACGCTCGGTGACGCGATCGCGGCGGCGCGTCAGAAGGTCGGCGAGGTGGGGTTGAAGGCCGGCTATCAGGTGACGTTCGGCGGCAGCGCGCGCACGCTCAGCCAGGCGGGAAACGACTTCGTGCTCGCGATTGTGCTGTCGGTGCTGTTCATCTACATGGTTCTGGCTTCGCAGTTCAACAGCTTCATCCACCCGCTGACGATCATGACGGCGCTTCCACTCAGTCTGCCCGCGGGATTGCTGGCGCTGATGGCCTTCGGCATGACGATCAACGTCTACAGCGCCATCGGCCTGATGATGCTGTTCGGCATCGTCAAGAAGAACTCGATCCTGCAGGTGGATTACACGAACACGCTGCGCAGCGAGGGCCTGGGACGCCACCAGGCGTTGATCCAGGCGAACCACGTCCGGCTGCGCCCGATCCTGATGACGACGATTGCGATCGTTGCCGGCATGCTGCCGATAGCGTTCGGCCGCGGCGCCGGGTCGGGGTCGCGCGCGTCGATGGCGGTGACG
>JBKPSE010000415.1:0-6401 GCA_046765855.1 Acidobacteriota bacterium
GGATACACGTAAGCGGTCAGGACAGGTCCGAAGATTTCCTCGCAGAGCAGGCGGTAGCCCGGATCCTGCGTCTCGATCAGCGTCGGTTCGATGAAGTAGCCTTTCTCCCCCTTGGCGCCGCCGCCGGTCAGGACTTTCGCATTCTTCTTCGCGTCTTCCAGATATTCGCTGATCTTGGTGAACGCCTTCTTGTCGATCACCGCGCCCATGAAGTTGCGGAAATCGGTCACGTCGCCGACCTTGAACTCCTTGATCATCGCGACGAGACGATCGCGGACTTCGTTCCACAGCGTCTGCGGGATGTAGGTGCGGCTCGCCGCCGAACACTTCTGTCCCTGGTACTCGAACGCGCCGCGCGCCAGCGCCACGGCAACTTCCAACGGATCCGCCGACGGGTGCGCCACGACGAAATCCTTGCCGCCGGTTTCGCCGACGAGGCGCGGATACGTCTTGTAGCGCCCCATGTTCTCCCCCACCTTCTTCCACATGCTGTTGAAGACGGCGGTGCTGCCGGTGAAATGGATGCCGGCGAGCTCGGGAGAATCGAGCAGCTGATTGGTGATATCGACCGAGTTGCCCGGGACGAAGTTGATGACGCCGGGCGGCAGGCCGGCCGCTTCGAGCACTCTGTAAGTGTAGTAGCCGCTCAGCATCGCCGATGATGCGGGCTTCCAGATCACCGTGTTGCCGAGCAGCGCCGGCGCGGTCGTGAGATTGCCGCCGATCGCAGTGAAGTTGAACGGAGACACCGCGTAGATGAAGCCCTCGAGATTGCGGTACTCCATCTGGTTCCACACGCCGGGACTGCTGATCGGCTGCTCGCTGTAGAGCTCCTGCGCGAAATAGGCGTTGAACCGCCAGAAATCGATCATCTCCGACGCCGCGTCGATTTCAGACTGGAACGCGGTCTTCGACTGCCCGAGCATCGTCGCGGCGTTGATGGTCGGACGCCAGGTGGTGGCGAGGAGCTCCGCGGCGCGCAGCAGCACCGCGGCGCGATCCTCCCACGGCCACGCCGCCCATTCGCGGCGCGCGGCCGCGGCGGCGGCAATCGCCTGCTGCACGTGCTCGGGACCGGCGAGGTGGTAGTCGGCGAGCACGTGACCGTGATCGTGCGGCATCACCGCGTGCTCGAGTCGTCCGGTGCGGATCTCGCGTCCGCCGATAATCAGCGGAATCTCGATCTTTTCCGCGGCCATCGATTTCAGCCGCGCTTTCAGTTCCGCGCGCTGGGGCGTTCCCGGCGCGTAGGTGTAGTTCGGTTCGTTCACCGGCTGCGGCACGCGGCGGACGCCGGCGAACGCCGCGTTCAGCGTGACCCCGTGCCCCGACGGGGGGGCCATCACTTGTGAATGCTTCTCAGCTGGAGAGGTCGGCGCGTGTGTTGACATCCTGTGATTCTACTCCCAGGCGTAGCCCTTGCATTTCACCGTGAGATGACTGACCAGAAATCATCCAAGGGAGACGATGGCCGCGGACAGCCGTCGAGCGCGGAAGTCAAGACAACCGAACCGCAGCCCGCGGATCCCCGGCTCATTCCGGGCGGCTCGTTCCGCGCCGCGGCGACGCCGATTGGCATGAACGCCGTCGATCGCGAAGATCTGCCGTCCTACGGCAAGGCGGGCGCGCAGCTCGATAACAAGGACACTCCGCGTTCCGACGCGGAGCGCCCTCCCCATCCGCCTGAGCCGCCAACGACTACGGGGCGCTGAAGTCGGTCGTGGCGATCACGCCGGCCTCGAGCGCCGCCTGACCGTGGAAGAAGTGGCCTTCGGGCTCGCCGGCGAACCCGAGCATTGCCGGCGTGCCTGCGGTGATCGCGGCCATCGCGGCGTCGATGAGCCCGTGCGTTTCGAAACTGATCCGCCGCCAGAGCCCGCCCGGATAGTCCGTCATCATCGACATGCCCATGATCGCGATGCCGTTGGCGATCGCGCAGTTCGCGGCCGTCGGGTTGCGTCCGCGCATTGCAAACCCCGCGGCGAGGAACGATCCCGCCGTCACATAATCCATCAGCGCATGGCCGCGGCCGCCCATCACCTTCGGCACCGCCGCCGTCATCTTTTCCAGCTGCGTATTGGCCATGGAAACCCTCCGCTGCGATCGCCAGCAGGGAGCGTGCCGAGGCGGTCCCCTCAATAGCCGGCCAAGAGCAGCCGGCGAACGCGGACCTGTCCCGCCGAAGCCGGCCAAAATCAGCCGGCGAACGCGGACTTGTCCCGCCGAAGCCGGCCAGGAGCAGCCGGCGAAGGCGGATATAATCGCGCGCCATGTACTCACGCGAAGAGATCAAGACGCTCACCGACAAAGTACTGAACATGGCCAAGGCGGACGGCGTCGAAGTGGAATTCAGCGGCGGCGAGCGCTCGGGTACGCGTTGGGCGAATTCGACGATTACGGTGAACCTGGTGCAGCTCGACCAGCAGCTGTCGGTCAACGTCAGACTCGGCAACAAGGTCGGATCGGCGTCGACGCGCGAATTCGACGACGAGTCGCTCAAGGCGATGGTCGACGAAGCCACCGAGGCCGCGAAGGCGGCGCGCGAGACCCCTAACCTGCAGCCGCTCACCAGGGGGCCGCAGGACTACATCCAGGTCGATGCGGCGCTGCCGGCGATGGTGAACTTCGGGCCCGGCGATCGCGCCGAGATGGTGCGCAAGAGCGTGGCCGTCTGCGACAAGAAAGGCGCGCTGGGTTCGGGATATATACCCAAGACGTATCAAACGACGTGTCTGGCGAATTCGGCGGGGCTGTTCGCCTACTACCAGTACGCCGAAGCTGGACTCATCCTGACCTGCCGCACCCAGGACGGCCGCGGCTCCGGCTGGGCCGGCATCACCGGCGTCAAGGATCTCAGCCTCATCGATGCGGTGCGCATCAGCGAAATCGCGGCGGACAAGGCGGTCAAGAGCCAGAAGCCGCGCGCGCTCGAACCGGGGCGCTATACGGTCATCCTCGAGTCGCGTCCCGCCGCACGGTTCCTGTCGTTGATGACCGGGATCTTCAACGCGCGGGCGGTCGAGACAGGACCGCGCTCGTATCTGACCGGCGCGGAAAAAGGCACGTCGAAAATCGGACAGAAAGTCTTCAGTGACCTGGTGACGATCAAGAGCGATATCGGCAATCCGATCCTGCGCCAGACGCCGATTCTTCCCGACGGCAGCGCCGCCCGTCCCGTGACCTGGGTCGAGAAAGGCGTGCTGAAGAATCTGTACTACGACCAGCAGTACGCCGCGCGCGTCAACAAGCCGCCGACACCGGCGACCGTCAACATGAGCCTCGTGCTCGAAGGTTCGAACCAGTCGGTCGAACAGATGATCAAGTCGACGCGGCGCGGACTCCTGGTCACCTTCTTCTGGTATATCCGCCCCGTCGATCAGGCGACGCTGCTCAACACCGGGATGACGCGCGACGGGTTGTTCCTGATCGAAAACGGCGAAATCGCTGGACCGGTCCAGAACTTCCGCTGGAACATGTCGCCGATCGTCGGGTTCAACAACGTCACGGCGATCGGCCAGTCCGTGCCGATGCACACGGGCGAGTCGTACGACGGACCGGGCAGCGCGCTGGTACCGGCTGTTCGCATGGAAGACTTTTATATGACGTCGGTGTCGCCGGCGGTGTGACGACCGATGGCCGGTGGCCAGCGCACAGGATTCGAGCTATGACACATACACGCAGAGACTTCATCAAGACGGTTGGCGCCGCCGGCCTGGTTGTCGCCGGCAGCGACTTGATTGCCGACCTCCTCGCGCAGACGCTGCCGGGCCGCGTGATGGATTCGAAATTCAAGGCGCTCGCTGACATCGCCCTCAAGGACGCGAAGGATGCCGGCTGCAGTTACGCCGACATCCGCTTCACGCGTTCGACCAACAGCGGTGTCAACGCCAGTGGCGGGAACCCCGTGCCGGGCGCCGAAGACTTCGGCAACTTCGGCGGCGGTGGTCGGGGCGGACGCGGCGGCGGCGGTTTCGGCGGACGCGGTGGTGGAGGCGGAGGACGCCGCGGCGGCGGTGGCGGAACCGGCGTCGGCGCCGCGGGGTTCGGCGTGCGCGTGATCCACAGCGGCACGTGGGGGTTCGCCAGCAGTCCGATCGTCACCGAAGACGAGATTCGGCGCATCACGAAGATCGCGACCGAGATCGCGCGCGCCAGCGCCATCGCCAAGAAGACGGACGTCAAGCTCGCGCCAGTGCAGGCCTATCAGGCGTTCTGGGCGACGCCGATCGAGAAGAATCCCGACGAGATCCCGCGCGAAGCCAAACAGGATTTCGTGCAGAAGGTCGTCGACGCGGTCGTCAAGAACAAGGACGTGCAGAACGTCAACGTCTCCGTGAACGTCACCTACGAATGGAAGTACTTCGCGTCGAGCGAGGGTTCGTACATCGAGCAGGAGAACTGGCTCACCTCGCCGACCTTCTCGGTAACCGCGCGCAAGGACGACGTGGTGCGCACCCGCAACTTCAGTGGCATCGCCAGGACCGGCGGCTGGGAAGTGGCGGAGGCGGCGAAGATGCTCGACAACGCCGAGCGCATCGCCGCCGAGGCGGTCGAATTCGCCATGGCGAAACCAATCGACATGGGCGTCAAGGATCTGATCCTGACGCCATCGCACGCCATGCTGACGATCCACGAGATCGTCGCGCACGCCACCGAGCTCGACCGGATCATGGGCTACGAAGCCAATTATGCCGGCACCAGCTTCGTCAAGCTTTCCGATCTCGGCAAGTTGAAGTACGGATCGAAGCTGTTCAACGTCACCGCGGACAAGACGATCCCCGGCGGTCTGGGCACGTGCGGCTACGACGATGACGGCGTGAAGACGACAAAGTTCCCGATCGTGCGCGACGGTATCCTCGTCGGCCTCATGACCAACCGCGAGACGGCGCACTACATCAACGAGAAAGAGAGCCGCGGCTGCACGTATGCCAGCTCGTGGCGCGACTATCCGTTCCTGCGCATGGCCAACGTGCACGTCGAACCGGGCCCGCCGGGATCGCCGACCCTCGATCAGATCATCGCCGACACGAAAGAGGGTGTGCTGATCGACGGCCGCGGCAGCTACTCGATCGATCAGCAGCGCTACAACGGGCAGTTCGGCGGCAACGCGTTCTGGGAGATCAAGAACGGCAAGAAGACGCGGATGGTGACCAACGTCACCTACAACGCGATCACCACCGACTTCTGGGCCAACCTCGACGCGCTCACCGGGCCCGAGCAGTGGGAGATGCACGGCACCGGCGGCGATGCCAAGGGGCAGCCGACGCAGACCAACAGCATCTCGCACGGCTCGCCGTATCTGCGCATCAAGAAAATCATGGTTGGAGCGGCGTACGCGTAGTCGGCGCGCGGAGAGCGGATGGCCTCGGCAACATTGAGGCTGATGGCCGTTCTGGCTCATCCCGACGACGAGTCGCTCGGGATGGGGGGCGTGCTGGCGCGCTACGCGCAGGAAGGCGTCGAGACCTACGTCGTCACCGCGACGCGCGGGCAGCGCGGGCGATTCTTCGACAACAGCAGCCGGCCAAGCGACGACGAGGTCGGCGTCGCGCGCGAAGCGGAACTGCGCAACGCCGCGCGCGAGCTTGGCGTCCGCGAGGTCACCGTGCTCGACCACCGCGATGGTGAACTGGATCGCGCCGATCCACGCGAAGCGGCAGCGGAGATCGCCGCGCAGCTGCGGCGGGTCAAGCCCGACGTCGTCCTCACCTTCGATCAGTTTGGCGCCTACGGGCATCCCGATCACGTCGCCGTCTGCCAATTCGCCACCGCGGCGGCGATGCTGGCGGCCGACCCGGCGTTCGCGCGCGGCGGCGCGCCGCACCGCGTCGCCAAGCTGTATTACATGGTCCACGATCAGGCCAAGTGGGACGCGTATCAGGCCGCGTTCAAGACACTCGTGTCGCGCGTCGACGGCGTCGAGCGCGGCGCGACGGCGTGGCCCGGCTGGTCGATCACGACGCGGATCGACACGCGCGAACAGTGGCCGGTCGTGTGGCGGGCGGTGCAGTGCCACCGGACGCAGAATGCGATCTACAGCAACATCGCCTCGCTCACCGAGAAGGATCATCAGGCGCTGTGGGGCTCGCAGGCGTACTATCGCGTCTTCAGCACCGTCAACGGCGGACGGCAGCTGGAGACCGATCTCTTCGCCGGACTGCGGACGCGATGACCGAACGGCGCCGCCCGTTGGCGATCGAGCCAGACGAGTTCCGCCGCATCGGGCATCAGCTCGTCGACACGATAGCGCAGCATCTCGAGTCGCTCCCGTCGCGGCCGGTGACCCGCGGCGGCTCGCCCGCCGAGATCCGCGGATTGCTGCACGCCGACGCGCCGCTGCCGGCCGCCGGAAGCGACGCCGCATCGCTGATGCAGTCGATGGCGCAGCTGCTCCTCGATCA
>JBKPSE010000416.1:0-2294 GCA_046765855.1 Acidobacteriota bacterium
ACGACCACTTGCGGCCGTTGGGCAGGTCGTAGTCGACGCGCGCGTCGAATTTCGGCTGCGTGCTGCCCTGGTTGGCGAACGCCGGGTAGTTGTTTCGCGTCACCGTGCAGACCTCGGCGCGATCGCATGGGATGGCGCCGAACGGCCGCGCATAGGGATCCTGGGTATAGCCGCCCGCCGAGATCTTGAACGCGAGCTTGTCGTTGACCGCCTGCGCGTGCGTGCCGCTGACGTAGAACATCGTCCCGGCCCCCTGGCCGGCGCTGCTGCCCGCGTCGCGATCGAACGCGCCGACGCCGAGCACGGCGCTCGTGCCCTGCATCTCGCGCGGCGATTTCGTGATCACGTTGACGACGCCGTTGAGCGCGTTCGCGCCCCAGACCGCCGACGCCGGTCCGCGGATGACTTCCACCTGTTTGATCTCGTTGAGGTTCACCGGCAGGAAGTCCCACATCACGAAACCGAAGAAGTCCTGATACAAGCTGCGGCCGTCGAGCAGGGCGAGCTGCCCCGTCGCCAGCGTTCCGGTCGCCCCTCGCGTCGTGACGTTGATGTCGCGCGCGGACACCTGCGTGATGTTCATGCCGGGAACAGCGCGCAGCAGTTCGGCGAAGTTCTGCGTCGGGGCGCTCTGAATGGTCTGCGCGCCGATCACCGTCATGGTCGCCGGCGCGTTGACGAGCTTCTCTTCCGTACGCGAGGCGGAGACGACGACGGTTTCTTCGTACTTCTGCGGCTCGTCCGGCTTCTGCTCCGGCTTCTGCTCCGGCTTCGGCTCGGGTTTCTGGGCCGCGGGTGCCTGCGGGTCCTTCGCGGGCGACGCTGCCTGAGGCGCGGCTGCGGCAGGCAACGCGGCGCCGCACAGCAGCACGGCCAAGGCAAAACGACACACAGCGTTCATAGGCTTGGTCTCCCTGGCCCGCATGGGCCATAAGTCTTGCCAATGCTGTCAATTAGCAATACGGATATACCACATCTCGCGTCCGGTAGACTGGAGGGATGGGAAAAGCGCCGGTGCTGCCGCCTGCGGTGTGGGCGGACTGGCCTGACGAGAAGCTGCTGGACCTGCAGATGTGCCAGCTCGGCGTCACGATCGAGGACAGCGTGCTCGCCGACCGGATCGCGGAACTGCACCGCGAGCTCGAAGCATGCGGCCTGCTGCAGTTCAAGCCGCACTTCTGGCTGTCGGACGAGTGGTTCTCGCCGGATGCCGTGCCGGGCGTCGCCATTCCGTTCTATCTGGCGCATGCGCGGCTCGAACGCCTCGAACGGACCTACATGCTCGAGGTGGAGGGAGGCACGCCGGAGTGGTGCATGCGCATCCTGCGCCACGAAGCCGGTCATGCGATCGACAACGCCTACAAGCTGCGCCAGCGGCGCCGCCGCCAGCAGCTTTTCGGTCCGTCGTACAAGGCGTATCCGCAGTTCTACGATCCCAAGCCGTACAGCAAGAGCTTCGTCCTTCATCTCGACAGCTGGTACGCACAAAGCCATCCCGACGAGGACTTCGCGGAAACGTTCGCCGTCTGGCTCAGTCAATCCGATTGGCGCGATCGCTACGCCGGCTGGCCGGCGCTGAAGAAGCTGGAGTACATGAGCGCGCTGATGAAGGACATCGCCGCCAAACCCATGCTGGTGCGCACGCACCGCCGGGTCGATCCGCTGCCCAACATCCGCAAGACGCTGCGCGCCCACTACGAGCGCAAGCGGCGCCATTACGGTTTGGCCCATCCCGACTTCTACGATCGCGATCTGCGGCGGCTGTTTTCCGACGACCCCGCTTACGCGGGGAACATGAAGGCGGCGCGCTTCATCGCGCGCGTCCGCCGCGACGTGCGCCGGATGGTCGCGAGCTGGACCGGCGAGTATCAATACACGATCGATCAGGTGCTCGAGGCGATGCTGAAGCGCGCGAACGAGCTGAACCTTCGCCTCACGGTGCCCGAAGAGCGCGCCAAGATGGACTTCCTCGTCCTGCTGACCGTGCAGACGATGAACTACCTGCACAGCGGCCGTCATCGCGTCGCGCTGTAAGTATCCGAGGGGCTTTGTCCCTCGGACTCCCTACACGCTCGCGCGCGCCGCTTCGTCGGCGCGCTCCGTTCGCGTGGCTCACGCGCTGCGCTCGTTCGCTTGCTCTCTGCGCCGCCTCAGCGGAGCTTCGCGATCAGATCCTCGAGCGCGGTTCCGTGCAGACGCGCGTAGGCCTTGCGCTCGGCCTTGTCGCGGCTGATGCCCCACGCCTGCAGCAGGGTGCGAATCGACTCCGGCGGCTGCTGCGCAACGAACAGGAG
>JBKPSE010000417.1:0-3179 GCA_046765855.1 Acidobacteriota bacterium
CCCTTACACGCTCTCGCGCGAGCCGCTTCGCCGGCTCGCGTCGTTCGCGTGGCTCGCTCGCTCCGCTCGCTCGCGACGTCAGCCACGCCAGATATCCTTTTTATCCGGGGGACGTTGTCCCGCCCGCCGGACCCCCTTACACGCTCTCGCGCGAGCCGCTTCGCCGGCTCGCTTCCGCCTCCGCCACGGCTCCGGCGAGACCTCGCCGAAGCGCTTCGCGCGAAGGCGGGCCGTTCGCGTGGCTCGCTCGCTCCGCTCGCTCTCGACGTCAGCCATGCCAAATGTCCTTGGTGAGACGATCGAGCCACGACGATTGCAGGCTGCGCGCGAGCGACGCGCCGTCCGCCGCGGGCGGCGCGACGCCGCGGTACGGATCCGAATCCGAGCCGAAATGCCACGAGCCGCTGTCGCGACTCGAATGGCCTGGAACGTAGGTGACCGAGACGTGGCGGCGCCGACGATAGCCGAGCGTGAGACCAGCGCGAAGCCGGCCCAGACGCGCGGCGCCATTGGCAGCGGCGCCAGAAACATCCTCGATAGGTGGACGAAAAACCATCACGTGCACGACTGAGAACCGATCGACGTCGCCGGCGTGCGCGGCGCCGGCGGCGACAATCCACTCATCGACGTTGACAGGCGTGTCGATCCGAAGCGCACGAAATCCGGCTCGGGTCTCGAAGTAATCGGGGACCCAACGCGCCAGCGTCATGAACGCGTCGCGGAAGACGAGGTGGGCGCTGTCCGCGCGCTCGCGCGGCACGTCGGCGAGCGGAAACGAGGCGCAGCGCGCTCGATGCGCCGCATCCCCCTCGACCCAGCGGAACTCGCTGTCCTGCAGGTGCGCCGCGCACAGACGCCGCGCGAGGCGGGCCATGCAATCGAGCCAGCACGCTTTCGCGAGCGCACCCTGCGGTGTGGTCCGGACGGCGTGCGGCATCACTCCGATGACCAGTGTGTCGCGCAGTTTCGCCAGCCGTGGCCGGCGCTCGTGCACGAGATAACCGGAGTTGAGCAGGCGATCGACGAGGACCAGCGGAGGGTTGAGGTACTCGCTGAGCACCATCGAGCCGAGCTGTCCCTCTCCGCGCGCGTGCCGGAGGCCCTCCACGCGTCCGCCGTGTCCCTCCATCGCCGGCCGCCGCCTCGGCACGTAGCTCGGCGCCGGCGCCGAACGGGATGCACGGTCGGGAACGTCGACTGCGCCGTCCAGCGCCAGCAGCATCGCCAGGCTGTCGCGATCGATATGCGGGACGACGGCTCGCGATCGACCATGCGGCGAGGGCTCCGACAGCGCTGCGACCGCATTGCCGTGCTCTCTCGCAAACAGCGGCTCGGCCGCGAGCTGCCCGGCCAGTCGCGAGGCGATGCGCTCGAGGCTCGCTCCATATGCCGCATACTCGTCGGCGGTGACGGCACCGTCGATTTCTTCCTGGCAGAGGAGGCAGGTGTAGCCGAGCTCGGCGCACGCCTGGCGCACGATCGGTTTCACCAGATTCTGGACGACGTAGACGGGCGCGCTGCCGGCGACGAGTCCCGAACGCTCGGTCCGCGGCAGCGTCTCTTGCAGACGGTCAAAGAGCTTCGACCAGACACCGGCCTCGGATCCCCTTCGCGCGAAAAGCCGGCCCAGTTCGTGCGCGAGCCTCGGCGTGATCCCGACGTGTGCGTCCTGCAGCACCCACAGCGTGGCATGGGCGAGACGAGCGGGATCGCTCCACGGATCGATCGGCCTGCGGGCTTCGCCGTAGCGGTCGACCTCGGGCTGCCACACGGACGGCGGAACGAGACGGACGTTCATCATCGAACTGGGGTGATCATCGAAGTGGCGCGATCATGCGATTGCGGCGCGGTCCGACATCCAATCGGTGATGGCGGCGTGAAGCTGGCGCACGCCTTCTTCGTGGCTGTCCTGGTCGAGGAAGTACCGCGGCAGCAAACGAAGCTGCTCGGCATGGAGGGCGACCGGCGTACCGCTGGTCTCGCCGCTGCGCACGCACTCGTAGACGCGATGGACGAGCATCACGTAAACGAACTTGACCATGCGGCGATTCGAGATCTGCGACAGGCCGTGCGTGCGCGCGAGCTCGACCAGCTGCGTGATGACCGCGAGAGTCTCGGACTCGGCATCGAACAGTCCGGCGGCCCCGCGAATGCTCTCGCGCAGCGCCTGCAGCGCCGGGAGCAAGTGAGGCGCAGCCGTCCGGCTTCGCGCCTGCGGCGCTTCGTCGAGACCACCGACCTGCGTTGGCGCCTCCGGCGTATCATCGACACCATACGTGAGCGGCCACGCCTTGGTGAGCATCTCCTGAATGCGCCCCCGGTTCGCGGGGACGTTGTCGACCCGGCAGCGCAGCGTGAAGCGATCCCAGATCGCCTGCAGCTCCTCGGAGTCAGGCAGCTCGTTGGTCGCCGCGAACAGGCACTGCAGCGGCACGCGGTGACGCCGCCCCCGATCGTAGAACGCCCGTTCGTTCATGAACGAGAGCAGCGCGTTGAGGATGGCGCTCGATCCCTTGAACACCTCGTCGAGGAACACGACATGTGCGTTCTGCATCATCGCGTCGGCGTGCATGCGCTCGAGCGTTCCCTCCTTGGTCAGCTTGCTCGGATCGTAGAAGCCGAACAGCTCGCCGGGCTCGGTGAACGGCGTCAGCAGATACTCGAAGTAGCGCGAGGCGCTGCCTTCGCGATCGACGCCGACGAGATCGCAGAAGGTCTTGATCAGCATCGACTTCGCCGTGCCGGGCGGACCGATGAGCAGCAGCGGCTCGCCGCTGGCCGCCGACAGGATGACGGCGAGCGTCGCCTCTTCGAGGCCGGCGAATCGCCGATCGAGCTCGCGATGCACGTGCTGCAGCTCCTGCAGCGTGCGGTAGTGCGCGTTGACGATGTCAAGAATGCGGGCCGGGTCGAACACGCGCCACTCTCCTGTCTATTGGTCCGGGGGCTTCGCCCCGCGGACCCCCTACGCCCTCGCTCGCGGGGGCCCCATGCCCCGCTACGCTCCGGCGGAGCGCTCGCTCTCGCTCGCGCCCGGGATACCAGGCGGCGTAGGCCGCCGCGAGCGGATGGACCGTCTGCGTTCCGGGACGATCGGCGGCGCTCAGCCGCGAGTGCCATTCCGGCGGCAGCTTCGCCCGCTGGCCGTAGCGCCGCTCGACATGCCAGGCGATCAGTGC
>JBKPSE010000418.1:0-12126 GCA_046765855.1 Acidobacteriota bacterium
CTGCTTTTATGCGCATTTGGCCCATCCCGATAACACTCATGCTGTTGAGTCTGGCTGCCGCATGCAGCCGCGAGGGAGCGCCCGGCGGCGGCGCTCCGGCGGCAGGACGCGGCGGTCCGCCCCCGGCAACGAGCGTGGGCATCGTCACGCTCCAGGAAAAGCCGGTCGAGGTGTCGTCGGATTTCATCTCGACGGTCCGGTCGCTGCACTCGACCACGATCCAGCCGCAGGTCGACGGCCGGGTCACGCGCATCTTCGTCAAGAGCGGCGACACCGTCCGCGCCGGGACGCCGATCGTGCAAATCGATCCCGAGAAGCAGCAGGCGACGGTGCAGAACACCGAGTCGCAGCGCGCGGCGCGCATCGCCGACGTGACCTACTGGAAGAGCCAGGTCGAACGGCTGCAGTCGCTGCTCACGGCTGGGGCGATCAGCCAGAACGAGTACGACACGGCGCGCCACAACCTCGAGGCCGCGCAGGCGCAGCTCGCGGCGCTCGATGCGCAAGTGCGCGAGGGGCGGGTGCAGCTGCAGTATTACCGAGTGACGGCCCCGACAGCGGGTGTTATCGGGGACATCCCGGTTCGCGAGGGGGATCGCGTCACGACATCGACAATGATCACGACGATCGACGACAAGGCGGGACTCGAAGCGTACATTCAGGTTCCGGTTGATCAGGCGCCCGATCTGCGCATCGGGCTGCAGACGCAGATTCTCGATGCGGACGGCAAGGTCGTCGCCAGCAATCCCATTTCGTTCGTCGCGCCGCGGGTCGATCCGGCGACGCAGACGGTGCTGGCCAAGGCGCTGCTGCGCGATGCTCCGCCGAGCGTGCGGGTTCAGCAGTTCGTGAAGGTGCGGGTGATCTGGCGCTCGACGCCGGGACTGACCGTGCCGATCACCGCAGTGACGCGCATCAACGGCCAATACTTCTGCTTCGTTGCCGAACAGACGCCCAACGGCCTGATCGCACACCAGCGCCCGCTCCAGATCGGTGACGTCAAGGGGAACGACTACATCGTCAAAGGCGGCCTCAAACCGGGCGAGAAGTTGATAGTCTCCGGAATCCAGAAGATCGGCGACGGCGCTCCTGTGAAGGCGGAGTAGAACGCCGTCGTGCTGAAGATGCTCATCGTGTGGTCGAGCGCTAATGGTGCAGGCGCACGCCTCGCACCATTAGCACCCTTCGCACCATCAGCACGCCTCGCACCATTAGCACCCTTCGCACGTTTAGCACGAGCACCCGTAGCACCCTTAGCTCCTGGAGCACCCGCACCCGTAGCACCTTCCCGCACCGTCAGCACCCTTAGCACGACGCGATCGATCCCATGTTCGTAAACACCTTCATCCAACGTCCGATCCTCGCCTCGGTCTGCTCGCTCGTGATCATCCTCGCGGGCGTCGTCGCCATTCCGACGATGCCCGTGGCGCAGTATCCGGCGCTCGCGCCGCCGCAGATCTCCGTCAACGCGATCTACACCGGCGCCAACGCGCAGGAGGTCGAGAGCGCGGTGACCACGCCGCTCGAGCAGGCGATCAACGGCGTCGAGGGCATGCTCTACATGTCCTCGTCGAGCACGAACAGCGGCTTCGCCAGCATAAACGTCACCTTCGACATCACCCGCGACCAGGATCTGGCGCAAGTCGACGTTCAGAACCGCGTCTCGCAGGCGCTCGGGCGGCTGCCGACGGAGGTGCGCGCGCTCGGTGTCACCGTCAACAAGCAGAACACCGGCTTCGTCATGGCCGCGGGCGTCTACGCCGAAAACGGCGAGTACGACTCGCTGTTCCTCAGCAACTACATCGACGTCTACGTCAAAGACGCGCTCAAGCGCGTCCCCGGCGTCGCCGACGTCACGATCTTCGGCGAGCGCAAGTACTCGATGCGGCTCTGGCTGGATCCGCTGCGCCTGGCGGCGCGGCAGATCACCGCAGGCGACGTGACCAACGCGCTGCGCGAACAGAACATTCAGGTCGCGGCCGGCGCACTCGGCCAGGCGCCGGCGCCCCAGGGCCAGATGTATCAGCTGAGCGTCCGCGTCGAGGGTCGTCTGCCGGAGGCGGCGGACTTCGACAACATCATCCTCAAGGCCGGCGGCGAGGGTTCGCTGGTGCGGCTGAAAGACGTCGGCCACGCGGAGCTGGGCGCTGAAACCTACGCCGCCGAACTTCGCTTCCAGGGACAGGAGGCGGTCGGCTTCGGCGTCATCCAGCTGCCTTCGGCCAACGCGCTCGACGTCTCGCGCAACGTCCGAGCTGAGCTCACGCGCCTGGAGAAGAATTTCCCGCCTGGCCTGAGCTACAAGATCGCGCTCGACACCACCGAGGTCGTCAGCGACTCGATCCGCGAAGTGCTGAAGACGCTCGCCGAAGCGATCGTCCTCGTGGTCATTGTCATCTTCGTCTTCCTGCAGACGTGGCGCAGCACGATTATCCCGACCATCACCATCCCGGTCTCGCTGATCGGCGCGTTCGCCTTCATCAAGCTGATGGGCTACTCCATCAACACGCTGACGCTGTTCGGCATCATCCTGGCCACCGGCATCGTCGTCGACGACGCGATCGTCGTGATCGAGAACATCGAGCGGCACATCCAGGAATTCCGCGTCTCGGCAAGACAGGCGGCGGTCGACGCGATGCGCGAAGTGCTCGGCGCAGTGATCGCAACGGCGCTGGTGTTGATTGCGGTTTTCGTTCCGATTGCTTTTTTCCCTGGCACGACGGGCCGACTGTATGCGCAGTTCGCGATGACCATCGCCTTCGCCGTGGCGCTGTCGGCGTTCAACGCGCTGACGCTGACGCCGGCGCTCGCGGCGCTGCTGCTCGATCGCGAGCACCATGGCAAGAACCGGGTGTGGATGCTCTTCGAGCGCGGCATCACCGCCGGCACGAATGGGTACGTCGGCTTTCTGAAGCGCGGAATGCGGTCGCGATGGGCGCTGGTGGCCCTCTTCTTCGTTGCGCTCGGTCTCACCTACTGGGTGACCATCAAGGTGCCGCGGGCTTTCGTGCCCGAAGAGGATCAGGGCTACTTCCTGACGCAGGTGCAGGCGCCGGCCGGATCCTCATTGCAGTACACCGCCGCAATCGCCAGGCGTGCCGAACAGATCTTCGCGCAGGAGCCGGACATCCTGTCCATGTTCTCGGTGATGGGCTTCAGCTTCAGCGGAGCGGCGCCGAACCAGGGGATCATGTTCGTGCGGCTGAAACCCTTCGAGGAGCGGTCGGGACCGCAGCATTCGGCGCAGGCGGTTATCGGACGGGTGATGCCGAAGCTGCTGTCGATCCCGGGCGCGATCGTCCTGTCGTTCGCGCCGCCGTCGATTCCCGGCTTGAGCCGCTTCGGCGGGTTCGAGTTCCAGGTCCTGGATCAAACGGGGACGGACATCAACACGCTGGCGCGCGGCGCCTACGCTGTCATGGGAGCGGCGGCGAAGTCGCCGCTGGTTCGTGGCGTCTTCACCCCCTTCACCGCCAACGATCCGCAAATCCTGGTGAGCATCGATCGGCAGCGCGCACTGGCGTCCGGCGTCTCGCTGAATGAGATCACGAGCGCGATGCAGACGTTCCTCGGCTCGTCCTACGTCAACGACTTCCAGTTCAACAACCGGGCGTATCGCGTTTACGTGCAGGCCGATCAGCGATTCCGGTCCGGGCCGCAGGATCTGAAGCAGCTGTACGCGAGAGCGCGCAACGGGCAGATGGTGCCGCTCGAAAGCCTGGTGACGATCCGCGAGACGACGGCACCCCAGGTGATTGGCCACTTCAACCTGTTCCGCTCGGCGACGCTGAACGGATCCGCGGCGCCCGGCGTGAGCTCTGGAGACGCGCTGAAGGAAATGGAGCGCATCGCGACGAGCGTACTTCCCGCCGGCATGACCTACGCCTGGTCGGGCATCTCGCTCGAGGAAACCAAAGCGGGACGGCAGTCCCTGTATATCTTCGGACTCGCGCTGCTGCTCGTGTATCTCACGCTCGCGGCGCAGTACGAGAGTCTCGTCCTGCCGTTCATCGTGCTGCTCGGCGTGCCGCTGGCGGTGCTCGGCGCTCTGTCGGCGCAGTGGGCGCGCGGGCTGGCGAACGACGTCTACTGTCAGGTCGGACTGGTGATGCTGATCGGACTGTCGGCCAAGAACGCGATCCTGATTGTTGAATTCGCCGAACAGCTGAGGCACCGAGGGCTCTCCATTGTCGACGCCGCGATTGAAGCCGGCAGAATCCGGCTGCGGCCAATCCTGATGACATCGCTGGCGTTCATCCTCGGCGTCCTGCCGCTGGTGTTTGCCACCGGCGCGGGCCAGGAAGCGCGCCATTCGGTGGGCACGGCGGTCGCCGGCGGCATGCTCCTGTCCACATTCCTGAACACGATCTTCATACCGGTCCTTTACGTCGTGATCGAGACGTTCCGGGAACGCGTTACCGGCGCGCCGGTCGTCGACGGCGGCGCGAAGGCGTAAACCGCTGAAAATTTGACACTTTTCCGACACCCGTAGTACGCTGGCGGGTCTTTTTGTACGTCGAACCGTAGGGCTGCTATCGGCTCAGGAGAGAGATTGCAATGCAGATCGAGGAACGAGTCGTCGACGGGGTAACGATTCTCGACCTGAAGGGCAAGATGACGCTGGGGGAGGGGGACGAGCTCCTCAAGGACAAGATCAACTCCTTGATCCAGCAGGACAAGAAAAAGCTGCTTCTGAACCTCGAGGGCGTGCCTTACATCGACTCAGCGGGCCTCGGCGAAATCGTCCGCACTTACACGACCGTCAGCCGCCAGGGGGGCAAGCTCAAGCTGCTGAACCTGACGAAGCGGATTCAAGACCTCCTGGCGATCACGAAGCTGCTCACCGTGTTCGAGACTTACGACACGGAAAAGGAAGCGATCGGCAGCTTCAAGTAAGTCACGGCGCACGGCCCGCCACGCGGCTACTCGCGCATGGCGCACAGTACATTACCCATCACGAAAGAAGCGGTCAGCGAGCGTTCCACCGCGCTGAGCCTCTTCGTGTCCCTGCGGCCGTCGCAGTGGACCAAGAACCTGATCGTGTTCGCGGCGCTGCTCTTTGGGCAGCGTGGCGGCGGACCGGCGTTCGTCGACCCGCCGTCGATCGCGCGAGCCATTGCCGCCTTTGTCATCTTCTGCGGCCTGTCGGGTGTCGTCTATCTGATCAACGACGTCGCCGATCGCGAGAAGGATCGGCTGCATCCGCTCAAACGCCGCCGTCCGATCGCCGCGGGGGCGGTGTCACCCTCGCTGGCCATCGCAACCGCCGTGGTCCTCGCCGCCGGCACGCTGGCCGGCGCCTATGCGCTGCGGCCGGCGTTCGCGCTGGTCTCGCTCGCTTACGTCGGACTGCTTGCGCTCTATTCGGGTCCGCTCAAGCACGTCGTGATCATCGACGTGCTGACGATTGCGATCGGCTTCGTGCTGCGCGCGGTTGCCGGCGGCGTGGCAATCGACGTGCGGATCGATCACTGGCTGCTCATCCTCACGATTCTGCTGGCGCTGTTCCTCGCCCTCAGCAAGCGCCGCCACGAGCTGGTCATGCTCGCCGACGGCGCGACCGGCCATCGTCCGATCCTGGAAGAGTACAGCCCGTATCTGCTCGATCAGATGATCGCAGTCGTCACGGCCTCGACGCTCGTCACCTACGTGATCTCGACCGTCAGCGAAGAGACGGTGCAGAAGTACCACACCGACTATCTCGGCTTGACGCTGATCTTTCCGCTCTACGGCATCTTCCGTTACCTCTACCTCGTTCACCAGAAGGAAGGCGGCGGCAGTCCCTCCGACATGCTGCTCAACGATCGCCCGCTGCTCGCCTGCGTGGCGCTGTGGGCGGTCTCTGTCGCCGCCATCATTTACGGAACCAGTTTCATTAATGCCTAAATCCAAAGTCGCGATCCTGAAGACCTCGCCGGCCAGCGTGCTGCGCGATTACCACACGTTGATGAACCTGGCCGGCTACCAGGATGTCGTCAGCAAAGACGCCGACACCGCGCTCAAGGTCAACATCTCCTGGCATTTCTTCTTCCCGAGCAGCTCGACGACGCCGTGGCAGCTGGATGGGGTCATCAAGGCGATGAAGGCCGACGGCTACGATCCGAAGCTGATTCACGCCTGCCACAACCGGACCGTCGTGATCGACGCGCACCTCGGCGAGCGGGAGAACAAGCAGCTCAACGTGGTCGAGGCGCACGGTCTGCGCAACATCCACATCTACGAGACCGAAGAGTGGATCAACGTCCGGGACGCGGTCGGAGATCTGACGAAGAAGTTCACCTGCCTGAACGAGGTCTATCCCAAGGGCTTCATGATCCCGAAGCGGTTCGTCGGCGAGAACATCATCCACCTGCCGACCGTGAAGACGCACGTCTTCACGACGACAACGGGCGCGATGAAGAACGCGTTCGGCGGACTGCTCAACGAGCACAGGCACTGGACGCACCCGGTCATCCACGAGACGCTCGTCGATCTGCTGATGATCCAACAGAAGATCCATCGCGGCGTGTTCGCGGTGATGGACGGCACGTTCGCCGGCGATGGTCCCGGACCGCGCTGCATGCTTCCGCACAGCAAGAACGTGCTGCTGGCCAGCGCCGACCAGGTCGCCATCGACGCGGTCGCGGCGAAGCTGATGGGTTTCGATCCGATGCAGATCAAATTCATCCGCATGGCGCACGACATGGGCCTGGGCTGCGGCGATCCGCGCGAGATCGAGATCGTCGGCGATCAGGCGGCAGCGAAGGAAAACTGGCACTTCGTCGGGCCCTTCAAGAAGATGACGTTCGCCTCGCGGATGCAGCACAAGATTTACTGGGGTCCGATGAAGAAGCCGATCGAGTGGTCGCTCAAGACCGTGCTCGCGCCGTGGGCCTACATCGCAAGCGTCATCTATCACGACAGCTTCTGGTACCCGTTCAACGCGAAGCGGATGATGCGCGACGTGCTGGCGTGCCCGTGGGGGCGGCTGTTCCGCAATTGGGAGACCCTGACGCCGAACGCCGACGGCTTTCCGCAGGTCGGCGAAGAAGGCGCGGAGATCAAGCTGACCGGCGGCAAGGCGCTGGTCCGCTCGCTGGGGATCCTCGGCACATGCATTACGCAGGCGCCCGAGTTCCTGACCAGGCGCGCGCGCATGGCGCGCGGCGGCGACCGGCGCGAAGCCGTGAAGCCGGCTGTCAACGTCAAGTGACGAAGGCCGACAATGTCTGATTTTTCCGTCCGGTCCGACAACGTGGACGTCGAGCAGATCATGCGTCAGATCCGCTCGCGCATCCGCGAGAAGCGCGGCGTCGATTACACCGAAGAAGAGATTCGCGAGCTCGCGAACGTCAAGCTCGAGAAGTTCATCGATCCAAAAGGCGTCCGCTCGAACCTGCTCGAAGAATACCGGCGCGTCAGCGCTCCCGAGCCGCCGGCGCCGAACTACGCCTTCGGCGAGGACACGCTCTACGAGACGCACCGCGCGCCAATCCGCTGGCTCCGATCGCTGCTGCGGCCGTTTCTCAAGCTGCTGTTCAACCCCAATCCGCTGATTCAGGCGCTGCACATCCAGTCTGAATTGAACAAGAAGGCGGCCGAGCGCAACGCCCGGCGCGAGCAGCTCGACGCCCTGCACTACGAAGTCATCCACAACCTGGTCGTCGAGCTCACCCGCACGGGTGTGGAAGTCAAGAGTCTGAAGATGCGGCTGGAGTCGATGGCCAGTCGCCTCGATTTCGACGAGCGCCGCGCCCGCGCGCTCGAAGGCGTCGTCCAGTACCGCCCCGGCGCGGTGCCGCCGCTGCAGGTGCCGACCGGACAGGATCAGACCCGCCGTCATGATGGCCGTCGAGACCAGCCGCGACGGGATCAGGGCCCGCGTCCCCAGAACTTCCCGCAGCAGCCGGCCCAGCCCGGACAGGAAGCGAACGCGCTCGATAACGATGGCAACGAGCGCCGCGCCCGCCGGCGCAGGCGGCGCGGAAGGCGGCGGCCCGCCGACGAACGAGGGCCGAGGACCGACGACCGCGGTGCGGCGTCGGAGGAGCGAGCAGCGAGGACCGATGAGCGAGGATCGGAGGCGGCGCCAGCCGTCCCGACTCCCAGCGACGCCGTAGAGGCAAACCGCGATCGGACCTCGGACCCTGAATCTCGCCCCTCGGACGGCGGCAACCAGAGCGGCGCCAGCGACGCGGCGCCGCGCGACTTGCCGTCCGAATGAATCTCGCGGTAGTCGTCCAGCGCTACGGCGCGGACATCAATGGCGGGGCGGAGCTGCACGCCCGCTACATCGCCGAGCGACTTTCACGGCACGCGACGGTCGAAGTAGTCACGACCTGCGCCCGGGATTACGTGACGTGGAGGAACGAGATTCCCGCCGGCAGCGAGAAGGTGAAGGGAATCGTGGTGCGCCGCTTCCCGGTGCGCTACGAACGCACGCCGCACGAGTTCGGCCGCCGATCGCAGCGGGTGTTCGAAAAGACGCACTCGATCGCCGATGAGCTCGCCTGGCTCGACAGCGAGGGGCCATCGAGTCCCGCGCTCGTCGAGTATGTCGAGAAAGCCGCGGCAAACCTCGACTTCGTCATCCTTTTCAGTTATCGCTATTACCACGCCTGGCACATCGCGCGCCGGATTCCAGGTAAATCCGTGCTAGTGCCGACTGCCGAACGCGACGCCACGATCGGTCTCTCGATTTTCGGCCCGGTGTTCCGCGGCGTGCGTGCGGTGATGTACAACTCGCCCGAGGAGCGCGCGATGATCAACGCCGCCGCCGGCAACGAATCGGTGCCGGGTGTCGTTGTCGGCGTCGGTTCGGACGTGCCGGATCGAGCAGATCCCGAGCGGTTCCGGCGCAAGTTCAAGATGCAACGGCCGTTCGCCATCTACATCGGCCGCATCGACGAGAACAAAGGCTGCGGCGAGCTGTTCTCGCACTTCCAGCGTTATGCCAACGCATTTCCGCGCGGCATGGATCTCGTGCTGATCGGCAGTGCGGTTATGGACGTGCCGCGGCACTCACGCATCCACCATCTCGGGTTCCTCGACGACCGGGACAAGTTCGACGCGCTCGCCGCCGCCGATCTTCTGATCATGCCGTCCTATTTCGAAAGCCTGTCGATGGTCGCACTCGAGGCGTGGGCTCTCGGCAAACCCGTGCTCGCCAACGGCCGCTGCGACGTGCTCAAAGGTCAGTGCATCCGCAGCAACGCCGGACTCTACTACGAGAACTACGAGGAGTTCGTCGAGGCGATGTACTCGCTCGAATCGAACGGCCCGCTGAACGCGCGCCTCGGACGAAACGGCAGGGAATTCTTCAAGCGCAACTACGCCTGGCCGGTGATCGAGGGGAAGTACCTCGAGATGTTCCAGAAGTTGAAGAAGGAGGGTGTTCCGGTTCGAAGCGGAAGCGACAAGAGCGAACGTGCGCGCGCCGACCGGAGACAGCCCGAGCCGCTCCCGGGGTGGTTCGCCCGCCGACGCCGCGATATCCCGCCCGCCGAAGAGATCCTCCGCCGCATTCCCGAAGGGGCTGTCATCGAGGGGACGAGGCAAACCGCGTGATCGGACGCGTTCACCAGGTCCTGGCGACGCTCGGCTATGGCGACGCCATCGGTCACGAGGTGCTCGGCATCCAGCGCGCGCTCGAATCGGCGGGATACGAGTCCCGGATTTTCGTCGAGACCGCCGATCGGCGCCTCGAACATCTGACCACCGACTATCGCGACATGGTCGGCGCGATTGCGCCGGAAGACGTGCTGATCCATCACTTCTCGATTGGATCGCGCGCGTCGCGAACCGCTTACGCGCTGCCCGGGCGCATGGCGCTCGTCTATCACAACATCACGCCGCCGGAGTACTTCCTCGGCGTGCACAAGGATCTGGTGAAGTTGTGCTTTCGCGGACGGCGGGAGCTGACCGCCTACGTCAGACGCTGCGAGCTCGCGCTCGGCGACTCCGAATATAACCGGCAGGAGCTCGCCGACCTGGGCTTCCCGCGGACCGCCGTGCTGCCGGTGGTACCGGACTTCAGTCATCTCGATCTCGAGCCGAACACGATGACGGCCTCGGCGTTCGACGACGGCTGGACGAACATCATGTTCGTGGGACGCGTCATCCCCAACAAGAAGTTCGAAGATGTGATCCGCTCGTTTCACGTCTATCGCACGAGGCACAACCCTCGCGCGCGTCTGCTGCTCGTCGGCTCGTACAGCGGGTTCGAGAAGTACTTGACGATGCTGCACGGCCTGATCGCCAGGCTCGGCACGCCTGACGTGCACTTTCTCGGACACGTCTCGAACGAAGAGCTGACCGCCCTCTACGACGTCGCCGATCTGTTTCTCTGCGCCAGCGAGCACGAAGGATTCTGCGTGCCGCTGATCGAGAGTTTCTACAAGCAGGTTCCGGTCCTGGCCTATGCCGCCACAGCCGTGCCGGCCACGATGGACGGCGGCGGCGTGCTCTACGACACCAAGGATCCCTTCGAAGTCGCGCGGCTCATGGCGGCCATCCTGGATGACGGCGACGTCGAAGAGGCGATTCTGGCGTCGCAGAATGCCGCGCTCGATCGCCTGTTGGAGCAGAACTTCGCCGGCACGCTGCTGCGTTTCGTCGACGGCATCCGCGCCACGCCGCCGCGGCCCGCGCCCGAGGTGCCGTACGACTTCTGGGGCATGTTCGACCAGGCGGAGCGGCTCGAGGAGCTTCGACAATTCAGGCCCGCGGCGTACCGAGCGTTGCCGGCCGCGGACGCTGCAGCGGACAAGCCGATGCCCGGACCCCGGAACGCGGCGGTGGAAGCGGGCAACGCTCGATGAAAATCCATCAATGGGTACCCGCGGCGCACCGCGGCGACGCGATCGGCGACAGCGCGCGCAAGGTGCGCGCGATGCTGCGCGGCATCGGACACGACTCGGAGCTGTTCGCGCTGACGATGGACGACGACCTGCGCGGAGACGTGCTGTCGTTCGCGGACGCCGCGGCCACACAGGGCGACATCACGATTTTCCACTTCGCGCTGCCCTCGCCGATGACCGAGGCATTCGCGCGGCTCCGCGGCGTCAAGGTGCTGCAGTACCACAACATCACCCCTGCGGCATTCTTTGCTCCGTACGATCCCGGCCTGTTCCGCCTGGCCGCACTCGGCCGGCAGGAGCTGGCCACGCTTGCCGGACGGGTCGACCTCGCGCTCGGCGATTCCGACTTCAATCGCCAGGAGCTCGAGGCGCTCGGCTTCACCCGGACAGGCGTCCTGCCGATTGCGGTCGATACCGAGCGCATCACCGATGCTCCCTCGCGTCCGGCGCTGGAGCGCATCCTGCGCGATGGCTTGATCAACATCCTGTTCGTCGGGCGCATCGCCCCCAACAAGAAAATCGAAGATCACATCCGCCTGGCGGAGGTCTATAAGCGCTACGTCGACAGCTATTACCGGTTCATCTTCGTCGGACGCTACGATGGCTTGCCGCGCTACTACGCGCAGATTCGTGCCTTGATCCGTGAGTACGAGATGCTGCCGGATCGCTTCTGGTTCACCGGCCCGGTGCCCGACGAGGATCTCGCGGCGTTCTACCGCTGGTCGGACGCCTACGTCTCGCTCAGCGAGCACGAGGGCTTCTGCGTTCCGCTGGTCGAAGCGATGGCCGCCGACGTCCCGGTGCTCGCCTATGCGGCGGGCGCGGTGCCGGAGACGCTGGGCGGGGCCGGACTGCTGTTCGCGCCGAAGGATCTGGAGATCGCCGCCGAACTGCTGGGCAGCGTCGTATACGATCGCGAGGTCCGCGGCCGCGTGCTCGACGGACAGCGCCGCCGCCTCCAGGATTTCGCGCCTGCACGCATCGAGCAACAGCTGTCCAGGGTTCTAGAAGAGGTCTTGTGAGCGAGCGCAGCGAAGCGAATCACGAGAGTGCAGCGGGGCTTCGGGATCCCCGCGAGCGAATATGAAGATCGCGTTCATTGTCCAACGCTACGGCACCGAGATCCTGGGTGGATCCGAGTATCACTGCCGGCTGATCGCCGAGCGGCTGGCGCCGCGCCACCAGGTCGAGGTCCTGACCACCTGCGCGCAGGACTACATCACGTGGAAGAACGACTGTCTCTTATACACATCTCCGAGCCCACGAGACATACATCACAATCTCGTTT
>JBKPSE010000419.1:0-9904 GCA_046765855.1 Acidobacteriota bacterium
GTCGTATGTCGCCGGCGCTGTAGTCGCAATACTCGTCGCCCTCCTAGCGAGCGTCGTCCCCGCACGCCGCGCTGCGACGGTGCAGCCGATCGTAGCCATGCGAGCGATATAGCGGTGAAGATTCAGCGGCCCCGGCTGGGAATCTTCGGTACCGGCCGCATGGGCCGGGTGCACGTCGAGAACCTGGTCCGGCTGCATTGCGCCGGGCGCATCGATTTCGTGGCGATCGGCGATCCGCTGGCAACGACGTTGGATGCGGCGCGGACGTACGTCTCCTGCCTCGGCGCGGCAGACCTCGCCCGCGATCTGGCGGCTGCGTCAACGCCCGAGAGGATGGCGAGCGACGTCGGCCTGGATGCCGCGGTCGTCGCGTCTCGCACCGAACATCACGCCCGCGACATCCTGGAGTTCGCGCGGCGCGGCATTCCCGTGCTGGTCGAGAAGCCCGTCGCGACATCGATCGCCGAAGCAGCCGCGATCGCCGGCGAGCTCGGCGCCGATGCGGACCGGCTGGTGCAGGTTGCTTTCCAGCGCCATTACGACGCCGCGACGCGCGCGGCCACGGCGTGGGTCGGGCAAGGACTCATTGGTTCGATACAGCAGTCCGACCACGTCCTCCAGGACAAGAACCCGACTCCGGAGGCCTACCAGAGCTGCGGCATCACCGCCGACATGGCGATCCATCTGGTGTTCGAAGCGATGAGTGTCCGCGGCTTCACGCTGCCGCGGCGTGTCCAGGCGCTCCAGTACCTCTGTCCGCCATATGCGGATCGCGCCGGTGAGGGGGCCAACGTGGTTCACGTGTTCTGTCAGTGGGCGGATGGATCGCTCGCCCACCTGTGGGGCTCGCGCATCAACGGAACGGGCTACGACAATCGCATCACGTTGACGGGAACTGAAGGGCGAATCGATGTCGGTGAGTTTGCCGGCGACTTCGGACCGGTGGTGGCGAAACTCTGGCGCGGCACGGGCGAGGGACCGTTGCCGCGCGGCACGCTCGTCGAATCGCTGACGTTCCCGATGACGCCGCCGTCGCCGCACCATCCGGACTTTTACGCCCGATTTGCCGCCGCATACGAGCTGGAAGTATCCGAGTTCGTCACGGCAATCGCCGCGGGCGGCCCACTCGCGCCAAGTCTCGACGCCGGATGGAAGACGCTCCTCGTCGCCAACGTTGCCGAAGCCAGCTCGCGACAAGGCGGCCGCGTCTTCGAGCTCACGCGGGGGGATGGCGGCCCCCTCGAATCCGCGGCCGACGCCGCGGCCTGGGCTGCGGCCTCCGGCGTCGCCTGAACCAGCCGCGGCGCGGGAATTACGCTACTATTGATTGCCGCCAGCCTCGCTGCGGCACCCATATTTCGCCTGACAAACAAACGTGATGGTCCATCTGCGCAAGCTGCTGGCGGGTGTCGGACTGGGCGCGCTCGCCGCGCTCATTGTCCTTGCCATCGGCGCCTCGGTGGATCTTGCCGAGCGGCTCGAGCTGACCACCTACGACTGGCGGATGCGGCTCGCGGCGGATCCGGCCTCGGTCAACAAGGACATCGTCCTCATCAAGATTGATGACGCGAGTATCCGGCAGATGGCGCCGACGTTCGGGCGTTGGCCGTGGCCGCGCGTCGCGCTGTCGTTCGGCATCGATTTCCTGAAGCGGGCGCCGGCGAAAGTCGTTGCCGTCGACTTGATCCTGGCCGAGCAGGACAAGGTCGTCGAATCCTACGCCTTCGATCGCGGCACCCCCGGAGAGGAGCACTGGAGCGCGGCGCAGAGCGAACGCGCGCTGGTCGATTCGCTGAAGGCGGCAGGCAACGTGATCCTGCTGGCGGATGCGGTCTATGAAGGCACGATCGGCGGTGAGAAGGACAAGGACGCCGCCGCATGGAAGGGCTCCCCATTCCACGCTGGTCCGCTCGCCGAGCCGCGGCCATTGATCCTGCCGCCGTATCAGGCGCTCACCGACGCCTCTGCCGGGCTCGCGCACAACTTTCTCACCCGCGACAACGATGGTCCGGCGCGGCGCATGGCGCCGTTCATCCGGAGCGAAGGAAAAGAGCTGCCCTCGCTCGGCGTTGCGGCGGCGCTGCGGGCGGCTGATGTCAGGCCGGAGGAGGTCGGCGCCGACGGCCAGTCCCTGCGCATCCGCGATCGGCTCATCCCGCTGGTCAGCCGTCCGGTCGGCGACCACGATCAGCACACGATGTTGATCAACTACCGCGCGCCGGCGCTGGTGCGCAACGCCGCGGGTGAGCTCGAGACGCCCTATCCGTCTTACGGCTTCGTCGAGATCTTCGGCGCCGAGCAGGACATTCTCGAAGGCAAGAAGCCGCGGCTCGATCCGGCAATCTTCAAGGACAAGATCGTCTTCATCGGCCTGACGGCGGCGGGGCTGCTCGACGTGTTCGGCACGCCGCTATCCAACGAGCAGAATGGATCGATGCCGGGAATCCAGCTGCACGCGAGCATGGCGGACAGCATCCTTTCGAACCGTTTCATCCGGCCGGCGTCCGATCGGTCGCGCATCGCGTCGGTGATCATCACCGCGCTGTCGATCGGGCTGCTGGCGGCGTTGCTGCCGTTCTCGCTGGCGGCATTCGCGTCGCTGGCAATCCTGGGAGGATGGACCGCGTTCACGGTCACCGCGTTCAAGAGCGGCCACTGGCTGAATCTCGTCCAGCCGGTGGCGGCGGGCGGCGTGGCCTTGTTCTTCGGCACCGCGTATCAGTACTTCATCGAGGGGCGCGAAAAGCGCAAGGTGGCGAAGCTGTTCGGCCGCTACGTCTCCAAGGACGTCTACTCGCACCTGATGACCAACCCGGAGCTCGCCGAGCTCGGAGGCAAGCGGCGCGAGATGACGGTGTTGTTCTCCGACATCCGCGGCTTCACCTCGGTCACCGAGCGCGGCAATCCTGAAGAACTCGTCCGGCAGTTGAACGAATATTTCTCGCGGATGGTCGAAATCGTCTTCAAACACAAGGGCACGGTCGACAAGTTCGTCGGTGACATGGTCATGGCGCTCTTTTCCGCCCCCCTGGATGACCCGGACCACGCCGAGCACGCCGTGCAGGCCGCGATCGAGATGGTCCGCGAACTGGCGGAATTGAACAAGGGTTGGGCGGCCCGGGGGATGGCGCAGCTCGATATCGGGGTCGGCGTCAATTCCGGGGATATGATCGCCGGCAATATCGGGTCGTCCTCGATCATGAGCTACACGGTGATCGGCGACAACGTCAACCTCGGGTCCCGGCTCGAATCGTTGAACAAGGAATACAAGACCCGCATTATCATCAGCGACGCCACCCGGAGCCGGCTGAAGAGCGACTACGATATCCGTCCGCTCGGCGACGTCATCGTCAAGGGCAAGAGCAAGCCGGTGCAGATTTTCGAGATCAAGGTTCCAGCTCCCCTGGTTGAGGTACAGACGACATGAAAGCAGCAGCAATCGTTCTGACGGCGGTCTTCGTGGCAGCAGGTGCGAGTCCCGCCCGCGCGCAGTTCGGCGCGCTCGGCAAGATCAAGAAGGGCGCGGACAAGGCGGTCGACGCCAAGGACAAGTACGACCAGCTGAATTTCACGGACGAGGAAGAGAAGCAGCTCGGCGAGCAGGTCAGTCTCAAGCTGCGCGATCGCTTCGGCGTCTTCCAGGATGAAAAAGTCACGAAGTACGTGACGCTGGTCGGCAGCGTCCTCGCGCAGGCGAGCACGCGGCCAAATCTCGACTGGAAGTTCATCGTGCTCGACACCGACGGCGTCAACGCCTACGCTGCGCCCGGCGGGCTCGTGCACATCACGCGCGGCCTGCTCGGATTGATGAAGAACGAGGCGGAGCTTGCCGGCGTGCTCGGCCACGAGATCACTCACATCACGGCAAAGCACACCGTGCGGGCGATTCAGCGGAGCAAGTCGATTTCGTTCGGCGCCGACGCGGCGGGCGGCAGCGGCGGCCTGAAAAGCGCGATTATCGCCAAAGTGGCGGACAAGACGTTCCAGATGCTGTTCGACGGCGAGTTCAGCCGCGAGGACGAGAACGAATCCGACAAAGTCGGGACGGAGCTCGCTAACAAGCTCGGATACTCGCCGTCGGGCATCGCCGACGTGCTGCGCAAGATCGACGCGCGCAATAGCGGCCGCGAGGATCGCAACGGGCTGTTCGCCTCCCACCCGGCAACCAAGGATCGCATCGAGAAGAACGAGAAGCAGATCGCCTCCGAGAAACTGACCAGCAAAGCGACGGCGGAGGCGCGCTACAAGAGCTACATCACTTTCGACGTCAAGCCCGCCAGCGAGATCGCGACGACCGCGGACGGCGCGGCAGGTCTGGCCAGCGGCGACAAGAAGAAGGGTGACGACCCGAAGGCGGCGAGCGACAAGAAGGAAGACGAGCCGAAGAAGAAGGGCGGCTTCGGGCTGTCGTCGATCACCGGCGGCGGCAAGCAGCAGGCGTCCACTCAACAGGCGTCGTCGGCAGGTGCACGCGGAGGTCTTCCCGATCGCGACGCCAAGGGCGGCCCGAACAAGTCGCCGCTCGGCGTGAAGATCAGCGCATCGGAGCTCGAGGCGTTCAAGAAAGGCATCGTCGGCTGACGCTGCGCCGGGTGCGACATCCCCGGCCCACCCGATGGTGTTTCACGCCAGTCATCTGATCCTGGGCATCGCCGCGCTCGCGGTGATGCTCGGGATCATGAGCGTCACGGTCAACCGGCTGATCCGGCGCAAGCTCCGGCTGTCGGTTGTCCTGCTCGTCCTCTACCTCGCCGTCGACGTCGCGCTCTCCGTCTATCCGTTCACGACAGCAGAGACGGCGCAGCAGCTTGCCAGCTTCGGCAAGCTCGCGCTCGCCGCGGCGTTCATCAATGCCGTCGTGTTCGTGCTGATCAACCCTGTCCGCGCGGACCGGGTACCCGACAGATTCCCGATCATCCTGCAGGACGCCATCGTCATCGGGCTCATCCTGCTTGCCGCCACTTTCCTGAGCAGGGATCTGGTCACCACGTCTGCGGTCAGCGCGGTGGTGCTCGGGTTCGCGCTGCAGGACACGCTCGGCAACGCGTTCGCCGGCCTCGCGATTCAGAGCGAGAAGCCGTTCCACGTCGGCCAGTGGGTCAAGGTGGGCAGCGATCACGAAGGGCGCGTCGCCGAGGTGACGTGGCGCGCGACCAAACTGCGGACCAAGGGGGGCAATCTGGTCATCCTCCCGAACAACGTCGTCGCCAAGGAAGCCATCGTCAACTACTCGGAGCCGGCCTCGCCGCTGCGCATCGAGGTAGAGGTCGGCGCGTCGTATCTGGTTCCGCCGAGCCAGGTGAAAGCGGCGATGATGGAGGCAATCCGCCACTCGTCGCGGGTTCTCGCCGCTCCAACTCCCGAAGTGCTGCTCGTAGCGTTCGACGCGTCCGCGATCACCTATCGTGCGCGGTTCTGGATCGACGACTTCGGGGCCGACGAGATCGCGCGCGACGAAGTGCGCACGGCCATCTACTATTCGTTCCAGCGGCACGACATCGAGATTCCCTGGCCGCTGCAGGTGCAGTACGAGCGAACGTGGGTCGAGCCCGACGTCGGCAAGAAGATCGAAGAGGAAGAGCGGCTGCTCGAAAGCGTCGATCTCTTCGCGTCGCTGACGCCGGAGATGCGCAACCAGATTGCCGTGTCGGCGCCGATGGCCATCTACGGCAGCGGCGAGACGATCGTCCGCCAGGGGGAAGAAGGGCAGTCGATGTTCGTCGTCCTTTCGGGCGTGGTGCGCGTCGTGCTCGAGCCAAACCGTGAGGAGGTCGCGCGCATCGAGCGCGGCGGCTATTTCGGCGAGATGTCGCTGCTCACCGGCGAACCGAGATCCGCCACGGTGCTGGCGCAAGGGGACGTCGTGGTCGTGGAGATCGGCGCCGATCTGTTCCGGCGCCTGGGCGCGCTGCACCCGGAGGCTATCGAGAAAATCGGAATGGCGGCGATGGTGCGTCGCGCCGGCCTGGAGCAGGTGAAGAGCGCGTCGTCGGAAACCGTGACGGTCGCGACATCGACGCTCATCACCCGCATGAAGAAGTTCTTGCGGCTCGCCTAGTAGCGGCGCCCCTGCTGGCGGAACGCGCGGTCGTAGCCTTCCTCGAAGCCGCGGCGATACTCGACCTTATACGCGTCCTTCGATCCATACACCTTGTCGTAGTCGTGATCGCCGTTGCGATACCATTTGTGGCGCCGCACGTCGGGATAACGCCGATCCTGCAGATCCTCGAGGCCCTTCTTGTAGCCGTCCGACGCGCCGTTCTGGAACGCGCCGTAGCCCGCGTCGGCATAGCGTCCGTTTCCGCCGTTACGCCGGTTGTCCCCGAACACGCCGCCGAGCACTCCGCCCAGGACGCCTCCGCGGTTGTCGCGGTAGACCTCGCCGCGCCGATCGTAGCCGTTCCGGTTGTAGCCGTCGCGGTAACCCTGCGCGAATCCGCCGCGGTAGTCGTTGCGATAGCGCGTCCGATCGCCGTAGGAACGGTTGTAGCCGTTGTCGGCGCCGCGATAGTCGCGCTCCCGCTCGATATCGTAGGGACGCCGGTCGCGCGCCGCCTGTTCGCCGCGCTTCACGCCGTCGCGATATCCGTTGTCGTAGGCGGCGCGACGGGCGTCGCTATACGAGGTGCGATAGTCATCCGCGCTGTAGGCGGCGGCTGAGCCGAGCCAGCCGTTCGACTGCGCCGCAGCCTGCGAAGCGGCCGCCAATCCGAGGGCCGCGGTCAATGTCAGCACTTTGCAAGTCATGGCAGTTCTCCCGATGCCAGCCGTTTCAGCAAGAAGTGCACCCATGCCGGGCGCGTGAAAAACGGCGGAATCTCGGGGGAAAGCGCGGTGCAGTGATCTGCGGGTGACAGCTACTGAGACCAGACGAGGACACGCGATCCGTCGCTGTCCTTGTGGTCGAGAATCAGCGTCGGGCCGAAGCGCTCGAGATCTTCCACGGTGAGGCGCAGCTTGGCGAGATCGACGTTGCCGCCCCCGACGTCGAATCGCGCCCCGCGCATTTTCAGGCGCAGCAGCCAGAACGGCAGGTCCATGCGGACGACGCGCTCGTCTTTGGGATCGAAGGCCATGATGTTCAGCGTCTGCGGCGCGACAGTGCCCGCGGCGCGATCGGTGTTGGCGTGCAGGAAATTGCCGCGGTCGTCCAGCTCGATCAGCGGACGCTGCGTGGAAAAGCGCGCGCGCACGGTCTGGAAGTCCTCGCTCGCCGCCGCAACCGTCGTCGAACGGATGTCGACATGCGACTTGACGAACCAGAGGCCGGCGGCCGCCATCGCGATCACGCCCAGGATCCCCAGTGCGATGACGCCGATGACGACCCAGACCCAGGTCTTGACCTTGCCTGCCATTTAGCGTTTCACCTGATCTTCTTCGTCTCCGCGACGCAGATCGGATCGTTCCCTCGGCTGCAAATCGCCGCCGCCTGCGCCGCCGCGCGCTCGGCTTCGGCGCGATCTCCGCGCAGCGCCGCGAGCCGCGCCAGCTCGAGATGCGCGCGTCCCTGCACCCAGGGCAGCGCCTCAGGCGCTACGGCCCGCCGCAAATCCGCCAGTGCGTCCTCCTGCCGGCGAAGCATGACACGAGCGGCCCCGCGTTTGTAATGCCACAAGGCCTCCTCGCCGGGAATGCGCGGCCGCGAGTCCTTGGCAAGCATCGCCAGGCCTTCCGTCAGCAGGGCTTCCGCCTGTTCAGGATGATTTCCACGCGTCGCGGTTGCCCCCGCTTCGAGCAGCACGAGCCGGTTGCGAGGATATCGCCGGCGCAGATTGTCCAGCACCCGCATCGCCTCGTCGTACCTGCGCTCGCGGTTGTACAGCAATACGAGAGCAAACTCGGCATCCGTTCGATTTTCGCCGCCCGCCGCCGCCGTTTCCTCGATCAGCCGGAGGCCTTTGTCCTTTCCGCCCCCGAACCCGGCCACGTATGCCATCAGACGCATCGGCAACGACAGCGTGGATACGAGATAGCGGTAGGTGCCGACGATCAGGCCGGCCTCATGATGCCGCGGATCGAGCTCGAGCACCGTCTCCTGCAGGTCGTAGCTCCGGCGCGCCGCGCGGAAGCCCGCCATCAGTTTCCCTTCGACCGATGCAATGTAGGACGCCTGAAGGCCGACGGCGGTGCCGAGATCGAACTGCGCCTGCGCATCGCGCGGAGCCGCGCTCGCGCGCTTCTCCGAGAGCTCGATGGCTTTCGCGACTTCCCGCTTGAACTCCGCATCCAGATCCGCCGGCGGATTGCGAAGATCGACATTCGCCTTTGTGAAGCTGCCCAGGTAGTGATCGACGGTCACCGCTCCGCGCTTGAAGAGGATGTCGAGCCAGAGTGCGGACGCCAGGGCGCGGTGGTTGGCGGGATCGTTCGGATCGGCGGCGACCGCCTGCCGCAACAACGCGATGGCGGCGTCGTGGTCGAGGTTATAGACGAGATCGGCCGCGCGCTCCCGCAGTTCACGGCTGCTTGGCGCCCGCGCCGGCAGCACCGCGCCGGCGGCGAGGACCGCGAGCAGCGCCGCCGCGAACACTGGCCGTGGCGCGGTCATGGGCATATGATAAGTCGGCTTACGGCTCATGGCTTAGAGCTCATGGCTAGGGTTGGGGGGCCAGAGTTCAAGGGCGAAGGTTCGGGGCCCATGCCCGTAAGGCGAGAAATGAGCGGCCGTGAGCTCACCGGAGGAGAGGACTAGATGCCTAGAGGCAGACCGCGGAAGAATCCCGAAGACGTGCTGATCAGATCCGCTGAGTTGATCGGTTGGGCGCTCGGCGGCATCGAGCGCGAAATCGTGGAAACGCGCAACCGGCTTGCATCGCTGACCAGGCAGGCCGCACAGCTGCGCAGCCGTGTCGGGACTCGCGGACCAGGGCGGCCGCCGGCCGCCGCGGCGAACCTGTCGGCGGACGGTGCCGCGCCTGAGGAAACGGGCGGGCGGAAGCGCCGCCGCCGCAGGATGTCACCGGAGGCGCGCAAGCGCATCTCGGAGATGATGAAGAAGCGCTGGGCCGAACGCAAAAAAGGGAAGTAGCGCTAGAGCACGAACCCGCGACCGAGGCCGCGCTCCGACGCCCGCTCGAAGGCAAGGCGCGCGGCCGCCACATCCTCCACCGCCATCCCGAGCGATTTGAAGATCGTGATCTCGCTCGCATCCCGTCGTCCGGCAGCGCGTCCCGCGAACACGTCCCCCAGCTCTCCCGCGATATGCGCCGCGTCGATCGCCCCTTCCTTGATTGGAATGACGATGTCACCCGCTTCCGCCAATGCGCCCGCGCGCGAATCGACGAAGACGCGCCCATCGCGTACGAGCGCCGTCTCCATCTCGCGCTGATCCGGCCGGCACGCTCCGACGGCGCAGATGTGGGCTCCCGCGGCAACGTCGGCGCGGCGAAGAACGGGATCACGCGATGCCGTGACCAGCGCGATGACATCCGCTCCCTCCGCCGCCGCTTTCGCCGACGGCGAGGCGACCAGCCGCGCGCGCGCATGCTGGGGTACGCGCTGCAGCAGCGCCTGCACGCGTCCTTCATGCCGTCCGCAGTCGCGGATCTCTTCGAACGCCCGCACCCGCGTCAGCGCGTCGATATGACTCTGCGCCTGCACGCCCGAGCCGAGAATCGCGAGCACGCGCGCGTCCTCCCGCGCCAGATATTTCGTCGATGCGGCGGAAACCGCCGCGGTGCGCGCCTCGGTGATGTAGCGTCCGTCCAGCAGCGCTTGCAGCGCGCCCGTCTCCGGATCGAGCAGGACGATTGTGGCCAGATGCGAGGGAAGCCCGCGCTCGGCGTTCGAGTGGTAGACGGTCACCAGTTTCGTGCCGAGCGCCGCGGGTTCCGTCATGAACGCGGGCATCACGCCGTAGAAAGCGCGCCCGTCGGCGACTTCAACGATGCTGCGCAGCGGCTGT
>JBKPSE010000420.1:0-4552 GCA_046765855.1 Acidobacteriota bacterium
CGATCGCATTTTCCTGCGTGTTACTCCAGCGGCCCTTGCGACGGACCTTCAGGAGCCAGCTGACGAGTCCGCGATAGGGCGCGTTGGCGTCGCCCGCCTTGACCAGCGAGTTCAACACGATTGCCGAGGAGCGGACGTTGGAGTTCCAGTACCAAAGCAGCTCCTCGTCGGCAAGCTCTTCGACGTGCGCGGTCGCCGCTTCCGGCAGGATCGCGTTGGTGATCCGCCGGCGCAGATCGGCGGAGCGCACGCCGCCGCCCTCGCCCTTCGCGACCAGGGCGTCGTTCAAGTAGGCAAGCGCGAACACCGGCATGCGCTCGCGATAGCCGTAGAGGCGCGTGATGTTGGAATCCTGGTTGCGGCCGTCCTCCACCAGAACCTTCACCGCGAACGCCTGCCACGCGGTGTAGGACGGGAGCCAGCCTTCGTTGGGCGGCGGCTGCTGCGCCAGGGCCTTCTCGAGATAGGCGTTCGCGCGATCGACCATCGGCTTGTCGACCGTGTATTTGAGATCGCGGGCTACCTTGAAGACGTGCAGCAGATAGGCCGTGAGATACGGCGAGGTGGTCCAGCATTCGCCCGGCCAGTAGGCGAAGCCGCCGTTGCCGCACTGGAATCGCTCCAGCTCACGCAGCGTCGACTGCACCGTCGGCCGCAGTTGCGCGGGCTCTATACCCGGCAGCTTGAACGCCTCCCCCAAGTCGGCGGACAGCAGCAGCGCCAGGGCGCGCGAACCCCGCTGCTCGGCGCAGCCGTACGGATACTCGACGAGATACCGTGCGCCTTCGCCGAGTCCGACCAGAGCCGTCGACGCGAGATCGACGTGCAGTCCGCCGAATGCCGGAACCACGCCGGCCGGAATCAGCAGCTTTTCCTCCGACGTTGGCCGCGCGTCCGTGGCTTCGCCAACCGCCGAGACCGTTTCCGGAGACACCAGCACTTCAACCGGAATCACATCCTGGAACGCGTCGCTCTCGGAGGCCAGCTTCACCGTCATCCGTACGCGCGCCCGGCCCGTGCTCCGGCCGGCCGCTTCGAAGCGTGCTTCGACCGATCCACCGGCGGTGACGTCGAGCGTCTGCGGCACCGCGCTGGCAAACTGCAGCACGTCGGGATCGAGACTCTCGATCGTGACCGTCGCGGGACCGGCGGTTTTCAGCTGGCTGGTGATGACAGCCCCGAACAGCGCCTTGTCGCCGACGGCGAGAAACCGCGGGAAGGCCGGCTTCAGCGTCACCGGTTTGTTGATCCGGATCTCGCTGTCTGCCGACCCGAAGCGGGACGTGCGATCGGCAGCCACCGCCATGATGCGGTAGGTCGTCAGCGACTCGGGCAGCTTGACGTCGACCGACGCGTGGCCGCGCGAGTCCGTCGTAATCGAGCCCAGCCAGAGGCGAGCACGCGGAAGTCCTGGCGGACGCCGTTCGCCATCGATTCCATCCCGCCGCCTCCGCCGTCAGTGTCCCCCTTCGGCGTAATCACGCGCCGGGAAATGATCTTCTGCCGGCCGTCTTCCGTCAGGACCTGCAGCGCCTTGCGGATGTAAACGGAACCGAGCACGTCGGGCGTCCGGTAGGCGGTCAGCGAGAGCACGCCATAATCCACCGCCCACAGCGTCACCTCGCTGGCCGACCCTCGCCCCTGCCGATCCTTGACGTCGACGGTGACGGTAGCTGCGTTGGCGGGCCGGTACTCCTCTTTATTCGCCGCGACGGCGACGGTCAACCGCTTGGAGGCGTCTTCGACGCCAAGCTGCACGTAGCCAAGGCGGAACGCGGGTTTGCCCGGGTCGCTCGGATCATCCCCCTGCGGTGCCGCGTCGCGGTCCGCTGCGGCGGCCGCAGCTGCACCCGTCGGTTCGTCCGGTTTGGATCTGCCCTTGACCAGCAGGACCGACACGAACACGTTGGGAATGTCTGCTTCGCCAATCGGTACGTCAATCGCCTGCTGCGTCGAGGTCAACGCAAACTGGCGATGCGTGCGGATCCCTTCCCGCTCCGTCGTCACCAGCGCGCTCGCCCGTTCCCACGGCGACTGGATCATGATGCGTGCGGTGTCGCCCGGCTTGTAGGTGCTCCGATCGGCCACGAGATCGATGCGGTTGTGGTCGTACCGCTGCCAGGCGGTGTAGCCCGGACCGATTGCGTAAAAGGAAGCGCGCGTGACGGTGGATCGCCCCTGGTCGGCCCTGGCGGTTGCCTCGAGGATGAACAAGCCGCCGGACGGCAGGGGCGCGGCCAGCGGCACTGGCGCCGTTGCGCTCGTGAGGTGCCATTCGCCAGCCGGCACTTCCTTGCGCTCCGTCTCCCATGTGTAGAACCCGTTGCCTTCGGCGCGGCGCACGCTCAGCCATTGCACCTGCGTCAGCTTGACGTCGATCGGCACGCCGGCGACGGGTTTGCCATCGAGGCCCACGGCCACGAGCTCGGTCTTGACGCCGTCCTTCTGATCGTTGAACAGCGAAACATTGCGAACGCCGATGTACCACGGCGCCGGATGGACGACCAGGCTGGCGCGATTGGCAATGTGTTGACGGGAGACGTCCTCGACATCACCTTCGAGCGTGTAGGCATAGGGCATTCCGGCGTCTGCCTTGGTATCGAGGCTGAGCGCCAGCTGGCCTGTCGCGGTCAGCGTCCCGTCATCCGACTTCACCTCCTGGTTGTAGGAGCGATCGTCGATGTAGCCGACGAAGGTCCAGCGTTCCGAGGGAAAGAATTCGGTGATCGACGCGGGGGCGGAAAATACCGGCGAGCGTCGAAACGTCCAGTGAGTGGGGCGCTGTTTCATCGGCGCGCCGAACAGATAGCGGGCGTCGACCACCCCTTTCAGCGGCTCACCCGCGATGCGGCTCTCGCCGGTCAACGTCACATCGACGCGAAAGTCGGGCCGGCGATATGCCGCGACCAGGAAGCCGGAGGATACCGTCTTCTTCCATTCGCCGTACGAGTACTCCTCCTCTTCCATCCCTTCCGTGGAAGCCGGCCGCGGCGTCTTCACGCGATCGCTCTCGAGAATGGCTCGGACCGAGTAGTTGCCGAGCGAACCTTCGCGCGGCAGCGTCAGCGTCCATTCGGCACTGCTCCACGCGTTGACTTTGACCGACCGCGAGTCGATCACCTTGTCGCGCGCGTCGCGTACTTCCACGAACACCGGAGTGGCCTCCGGCAGCAGACGGATGCCCGTGGGCGTATTGCTGCGCAGCACCGCCTTGAAGTGGACCTCTTCACCAAGCTTGTAGACGCCGCGATCGGTGAATACGCTGCCGCGCAGGAGCGGATCGGCCTCGTCGAGATCGAAGGGCGAGGAGAACTCCCACGGCAGAATCCCATCGTTCCAGTCGCTTCCGACATACGCGATGTCCCCGTCTTTCTCCGCCATGACCAGGAACGCGAACTCGTGATACCGCCGCGGATCGCGCAGCCTCGTCTGCGGCGCGATGGCGACGCCATCGGCAGCGGTGGTCCCGGTCCACATCGCCTTCCCATCCGGCTTGATGATCGAGACGCGCGCCGCCTGCACCGGCGCGGCATTATCGAGACGCGTCACCCAGATCAGCGTGTTCTGCGGGCTGTCCTTGACGCTGATCGACAGGTTCGTCACCTGCACGAGGCTGGCGCGAATCAGCGGCTTGTTGTCGCGGGTCCGGGTGCCGCGCGCCCGCTCGATCGGCGTCCCCTCCTCGACTGCCGTCCATACGAGTCCAGTACCGCCGGGCTTCAAAACACTGGTCAGATCGAGGCCGTGCGATTGCACGCGATCCGGGGTGACGCTCAGGCGGCGCAGCGTGCCCTGCACCGGGGGAGATACGCGGAACTCCGATGACTGCAGATCCAAAAGCGTGGGCATCAGACGTTGCGGGTCGACAGGCGCCGCCCACTGCGTCACGTTCTGGAAATTCCGCGCGTAGAAGGGCAGCAGCGCGCCGCCGCCTTTCTCCCACACGCCGTGGCCGTCGCCGAAGCTGGTGAACGCGCGCTGATGCCAGGTCTCGACGACCGCCGCCCAGGTGTAGCCCAGCGTCTGACCGTCGCTCGCCCGCAGATCCGGCGGCAGGGATAACAGGACCGTGGAAGCCGGCGGTTGTGCCGCGAAACCCGCATCCTCCAGCCCGAGAAATCTCGACTCGTCGCTCTCCCAGGTTTGCCGCTGCCGTGGCGCCGACTTGATCATCGCGCGTTCGCGTGCAGGCGTCGTGATGTCGGTCGCGTTCAGCGCCGCGGCAAACGCGGCCGCCTTTACGTTGCCGCGGAATTCGATCGGGTTCTTCAGGTCCGGATCGCACGCAGCGGCGCAGTGCACGTGGTCGACGAAGAACATCGGATCGGTCTGCACGGTGTAGTCCTGCGGACGCGATGAAACCGCGAGGCCGGCCATGGATGGCAGCTGTCCGTCCGTTTCGATCCGCACCCAGCTCTCGGGAGGCACAGGAGTGGTCGCCTGCAGCACCACCATGTGAGTCTCGGGCGGGAAATTCTTCTTGTCCCAGTCCGCTGCGAGCACCAGGGTGACCGGCGACGTCGCGGCTGCGGCCGCACGCGCGCGCTGCACC
>JBKPSE010000421.1:0-5161 GCA_046765855.1 Acidobacteriota bacterium
CACGCTCGACGAGATCCCGAACGACATCACGCGGTTGACGCCGGCGTCGTTCGAGCCGACGATCGACTACATCGTCGTCAAGGTGCCGCGGTGGGCGTTCGGCACCGCCAGCGAGCGCTGCAGCGCGCTGTCGTCGTGCTCGGCGTCGATGGCGGCCGTCGCGTTGATGCGGCCGCCGCTCTTCGCGAACAGCATGTTGCCGCGGCCGAGCTCGAGGGAGCGGAACGCCTTCATGAAGGCTTCCTTGAACGTCCGCCCGATCGCCATCACCTCGCCGACCGATTTCATCTGCGTCGTCAGCGTGCGGTCGGCGCGCGGGAACTTTTCGAACGCCCACCGCGGGACCTTGACCACGATGTAGTCGATGGTCGGTTCGAACGACGCCGGCGTCAGCCGCGTGATGTCGTTGGGGATCTCGTCGAGCGTGTAGCCGAGCGCCAGCTTCGCCGCGATCTTCGCGATCGGGAACCCTGTCGCCTTCGAAGCGAGCGCGGAAGAGCGCGACACGCGCGGATTCATCTCGATCACGACGATGCGGCCGTCGTCGGGATTGATGGCGAACTGGATGTTCGAGCCGCCGGTCTCGACCCCGACGCGCCGGATGATCCGCCGCCCGATATCGCGCATGCGCTGATACTCGCGATCGGTCAGCGTCAGCGCCGGGGCGACGGTGATGCTGTCGCCGGTATGGACGCCCATCGGATCGACGTTCTCGATGGAACAGATGACGACGAAGTTGTCCGCTTTGTCGCGCATCACCTCGAGCTCGAATTCCTTCCAGCCGATGACCGATTCCTCGAGCAGCACTTCGTGGACCGGACTGAGGCTGAGACCGCGCTGCGCGATGTCGCGGAACTCTTCGATGTTGTAGGCGATGCCGCCGCCGACCCCGCCGAGCGTGAACGAGGGTCGGATGATGATCGGGAAGCCGATGGGCTCGATCGCCTCGAACGCCTCCTTCATCGACCTGACGTAGCGGCTGTTCGGCGTGGCGACGCCGATCTCGGTCATCGCATCACGGAACAGCAGACGGTCCTCGGCGACCTTGATGGCGTCGAGCGACGCGCCGATCAATTCGACGTTGTACTTCTTCAGGATGCCGAGCTCGCCGAGCTGCACGGCAAGGTTCAATGCCGTCTGGCCGCCGACGGTGGGAAGAATCGCGTCCGGCTTCTCGCGCGCGATGACCGCCTCGAGCATCTCCGCCGTCAGCGGCTCGACGTAGGTCCGGTCGGCGATTTCGGGGTCGGTCATGATCGTCGCCGGATTGCTGTTGACGAGCACCACCTCCAGCCCTTCCGCCTTCAGCGCCTTGCACGCCTGCGTCCCGGAGTAGTCGAACTCGCAGGCCTGGCCGATCACGATCGGGCCGGAACCAATGACGAGAATACGTTTCAGATCAGTGCGCTTGGGCATCGATCAGGCGCGCCGTTCCATCGCTTCGACAAACTGGTTGAACAGATAATCCGCGTCGTGCGGGCCGGGCGCCGCCTCCGGATGGTACTGCACACAGAACACCGGACGCTTCGTGTGACGCAGTCCTTCGACGGTGCCGTCGTAGAGATTGAGATGGGTGACCTTCACGTCCGGAGGCAGCGACTCGGGGTCGACGGCAAAGCCGTGATTCTGCGAGGTGATTTCGACCTTGCCGGTCTCGAGCTCCTTCACCGGATGATTGGCTCCGCGGTGACCGAACTTCAACTTGTACGTCTCTCCGCCCATGGCCAGCGACAGGATCTGGTGGCCGAGGCAGATGCCGAACACGGGAACGTCAGCATCGATCAGATGTTTGGCGTTCGAGATCGCGTACGACAGCACGGCGGGATCGCCGGGTCCGTTGCTCAGGAACACGCCGTCCGGTCCCGCGGCGAGCAGCTCGGACGCGGGCGCGGTTGCTGGAAACACGCGAACGTCGCAGCCATAGGCGGTGAAGCGGCGCAGAATGTTCCACTTCATGCCGTAGTCGTAGGCGGCAACTCTCAGATTGCGCCGAGCGTGGCGCGGGGCCACCGGCGCGAATTCATCCGCGGGGGATATCGCCGGCTCCCAATCGAAGGCGCGCTCGCACGTCACCCCGAGCACCAGGTCCGAGCCTTCCATCGACGGCAGCTTCTGCGCCTTGTCGACGAGGACGCTTGGATCGGCGTCCCCCGTCGCGATCACGCCGCGCATGACGCCGCTCGATCGCAGCACGCGCGTCAGCGCACGCGTATCGATATTCGAGATGGCGACAATGTTGTTGGCGGCCAGGTACTCGCGCAGCGTCCCATCGGCGCGCCAGTTGCTGGCAATCGGCGACTCTTCGCGGACGATGAATCCGGCGACCTGCGTGCCGCGCGATTCCGGATCCGCAAGCGCCACGCCGTAATTGCCCACCTCCGGCGCCGTCATCGTCACGATCTGTCCGGCATACGAGGGATCCGTGAGGATCTCCTGATAGCCGGTCATGCTCGTGTTGAAGACCACTTCGCCGCCGGCCTCACCAGGAGCGCCTGCCGCCTCGCCTTCGTACCAGATGCCGTTTTCCAGGGCCAGGGTTGCTTTCATTTCTCCTTACTGCTTGTCGTCGAGGGAACCGGTGACGCGGGCAGTCTGTCCGGCGACGACACGCGTCAACGTCGTCCACGTCTTCTTGCCGGTCATCTCGAGCCGCACGACATGCGAGCCCACCGGCACGCCGGGAAGGCTGAGCGGTGTCTGCCCCACGCTGCGATCGTCGACGAAGACCGTAGCGCCGCGCGGACGCGAGTCGACGAACAGCGATCCGGTGAACGATTCAGTCGTGGGCGAGGACGGCGCAGGAGCCGCGGTGCGCGGCGGGACCGTGGGAATCGATGAACGCGTCGGCGACGCGGCGCGATCGAGCCGCGCCGAGAGCTCGCGCGACGCGCCGCGGGCGCTCAACGTGACTTCCTGACGGGCGACCTCGTATCCGGGCTGCACGACGCGAATGACGTAGCGGCCAAATGGAAGATTCTCGAGCGTCAGCGGCGTGCGGCCGCGCCACGTCCCGTTGACCGTCACGGATGCGCGCGACGGCGTTGACGTCACCACCAGCCGTCCGCGCGTGATCGCGGTCTCCCCTCGCCGAGCCCCCGTCGCGCCACGCGCCGCCGCTGTCTCGTTCGGGACCGGCGGCGGTATAGTCGGCGGCGCTGCCGTTGGCGGCGCCGCAGCCGGCGGCGTCGATGTCACTTTCTGCTCGCTGTACTGTCCTGGCTTTTCTGCCGTGGCCGGTCCCGCGGCCGACGGGGAAGCCGGCTGTGTGACCGGCGCTGACGATGTCGCCGGCACGTCGGCAGCATCGCGGCTGAGCAGGTAGTAGGCGGCGCCGAATCCGCCAAGCAGACCGATGACGAGCGTCACCGCGATGGGGAGGATTACGGGCCGGGATCGCTCGGCACTGTCGTCGGCCGAAAACATACGCGCCTCGGGCGCGATGACCGGCGCGATGCTTTCGTGGACGGCTTCGAGCGGCCGCCGCGCCTCGGCTTCCGCCTCCTGCTCGCGCTCGAAGTCATTGAAGTCGTCGGCAAACCGCTCGGCCTCGGCGTCATTCAGATTTGCGAACGCGTCCGCGGCGCTCTCGCGCGGGCGAGGCCGCTCGCCGAGCCGCGGCTCGTCGAACAGCGAACGCTCGGCGTAATCCGGTTCGTCGACCTGCCGCTCGTCCGCAATCTCGTCGTCAATCGCGGTGAGCACGGGGTCGAGATCCTTCTCGATCTTCAACTCGCCTGGTGTTGACGCGGACGTTACCGGCGGTGTGGGGGCGACGATCGGGACGGGCGCCGAGACGGGTCGCGATGCGGATGCCTGTGCCGGCGCGGCAGGTGCACTTGCCGCTGGCGGCGGAGCCGCGCTCACCCCTTCTCCGCGTGCTGCCGCTTCGAGGGCGGCAGCAAAGGCCAGCGCGGTCGCATAGCGCTTCGCCGGATCTTCATCCATCCCGCGCGCGAGCACCGCGTGCAGCGCCGCCGCGTGCGGGCCGTCGGGCAGCGCGCCAATCTGCGCCCCGATGCCGGCAGGACGGCGTCCGGTCAGCAGCTCGAACGCGATCGCCGCAAGCGAGAAGACGTCCGCCGGTGTGCTCCACTTGCGTCCCTCGATCCGTTCCGGCGCCGTGTAGGGACGGCGCACCGGCGCGCGGATCCCGACCTCGTCCAGTGCGTCGATGACGCCGAAGCCCGTCGCGCGCGCTTCATCGGGCGTGACGAAGATGTCGCGCGGATGCAGCCCGCCGTGCCCGACGCCCGCGGCGCGGGCGAAATCGATCGCGCCGGCCAGCTGGGTGATGAACGGCAGCGCCTTTTCCACCGCGGCGGGCGCGTAGTGGCGCATGGCCACGTCGAGCGATTCCGCGGCGACGTATTCCTCGGCGCGATAGGCGACGGTCCCTTCCACACCGGCGGCAATCGGCTCGACGATTGAGGGATGGAAAAGCGAGGCCTCGGTGGCGCGATGCAGCGCCGTGGCGAGCGCCTGCGCCTGTTCGGGGACGATGTCGAGACGGAACACCTTGACGGCGACGAGACGGTCGCGCGTCGGTTCATAGGTGCGGAAGACAGGACCGAGAGCGCCAATGCCGATCTGGTGCAGCACCCGGAACGGGCCGAACGCAGGCGGCGGCGAAAATGCGCTGGGGTCCTCTCTGGTCAGCGAAAAAACTCCTCGGGCGGATCGTCAGAATGTAACACGGATCCCGGGATCCTCGACGCGCGCACGCGCGTCCTTACGGACGTGCCATGCCTCGCCGCCTTGACAGGTTTCCAAGCGCTCTGAGAGAGTACGACGTCGTGTCTGCAGAGCCGTCCTCGTCCGCGGTCACCTCCGAGCCGGCCGGCCGCCTCAAGCTTACCGGCGTCGACGTGCGGCGGTTCCCGTGGATCCGGCCGCTTGCCGGCGACTACGCCTATAACTTCAGCAAGGTCGAGGGGCTGTATTCAGGCAATCCGCTCGACGCCGATGCCTGGCGCGAGGCGGTTGCCCGCGCTCAGCAGCAGCCGCGCGATCGGGCACGTCTCGTCGCGCTGCTGCGGGCGCAGCAGGAACATCGCAACGCTCCGCCTGAATCGCGCGCCGCGGTCGCCCGTCTCGCCAATGCAGACTCCGTCGCCGTCGTCACCGGGCAGCAGGCCGGTGTCTTCGGCGGGCCGATGTATAC
>JBKPSE010000422.1:0-3279 GCA_046765855.1 Acidobacteriota bacterium
CGCTGCAGCAGAAACGTATGATCGATGCCTTTCTGCACGACGGACATCGGCTCGAGCAGGACGGCGAAGTCGCGAATCTCCTTCGGGATCTTGTTCAGGAACATCGGCGACTCGACGTAGTACTGCGCCATGAACCCGTGCCGGCGCATGATGCCGCGTTCGGTGTACTGGCCGCTGCTGCACATGTCGTTCTCGCCCGCCTTGCACTGCGGGCACTTGCCGCAGGGGCGGCGTACGGTCGAAACGACCAGATCGCCAGGCTTCCAGCCCTTCACCTTCTTGCCGACCTCCTCGACGACGCCGAGATTCTCGTGGCCGAGGATGAGGAACTCGTCGCCCTCCGGCGCTTTGCCGTAGAGCCCGTGGTTGATCTCGGCGTCGGTGCCGCACAGCCCGACGCGGATCATTTTCACGGCGACCTGATCCGGCTTCATCTTCGGATCGGGCATGTCGCGCATGTGGATGGTGTCTTTCTCCCCCGGTTTGACAACGATGGCTTTCATGAGGTCCTCACTTGAAGTCCGTCAGCGAATACGAAGGCGAGACGGGACGGCTCTTCGTCCAGTCGTGATAGCTGTGGCATTCGAAGCAGCGGCCCTCCGCCCGCCCTGAGTCCAGTCGAAGGGCCCCTTTCGCCGCCGCATGGCATGACGCGCACGTTGCCTGGTTCGGCATCAGCACGTCGGAGGTCTTACTGCTGCCCTCGGCGGCATGACAACTCTGGCACGTCAGCATCAGATGCGGCGTGTGATCGAAGGCGGCGCGCGGCATCCATTGTTTGGTGATGTTCGAAGGTGCGTACGCAGGAAGCGCGCGTGCGTCCGGGGGCGCTGCCGCTTGCCCTGGCGCTGCGTCGGCGGCGCGCTCGTGGCATTCGGCGCACGTCTTGTTCCAGAGGATTCGCTCGTCGGCCATGGCGCGGCGCGACACCCATTCCTCCGCGTTGCGCGCCGGCGGCTCCGGCGCACGCGGGAAATTCAGCGGTACGCGGCGGAACTCGGCGTCGGCGCGCGTGATGTCGCGCGGATTCTCGTGAATGTAGCCGGTCAGCGCCTGCTGCACGAATGCACGCACGACTTCGGGCTTCGCATGCGGCACCGGCTGCGCGATGCGCTCGTCGAAGAAGAGCGGATGGCACCGCGCGCAGTTTTCCTGGAAGGTGACCGGCGCCATCAGCCCGGTGCGCGCCGGCGCTTTCGCGCGTGCCCCCACGCGGCCGACTTCCGGCTTGTGACACTCCACGCACTGCAGCTTCTCCGGCCCTGACGGGCCGCGCAGGTTGTCTTTCATGTGCACGGCGTGGTTGAAGCGCAGCCGTCCGGGATCCGTCGTCCCCGCCTTGATCGAGGCGAACTCCGGATGGGCCGCCGGGAAGCCGCGGACGTTCTTCGCCACTTTCGCATCGCCGTGCGTCGTCTTCAGATCGGCGTGGCACTGGACGCAGAACGCGTCGTCGGTCTTCGCAATCTGCACGCGCCCGCGATGCTCCTGATGGCAGGTCGAGCAGGACGGGGCCGGCGTCATGTTGGCGGCATGCTCCGGCGCGTCATGGCAGGTCGTGCACGCCTTGTCGGTGGTGTGCGCGCGGAACCCGGCGCTCGCATTCGCCGCCGTATGGCAGACCTCGCAGCGCATTTCCGCGAACGCGTGCGCGCTCGACACTGGCCCAGGACTATAGGCTTTGCGGCTGCCGGCAAAGGCGGCGACAGACACCCACAGCAGCGCGGCCACGGGAACGGCGATCTGCAGCAGAATCCGCCAGCGCCGCATGCCCTTCAGGTGCTTGAAGTAATAGAGGTCGATCCTCTGTGCCCGCTGTTTGGCTGTGCGGACTCGCATCAGTACTTCAGCGCCATGACGATGTGAACGACGGCGAACAGCATCAGCGCGAACGACAGCGGCACGTGGACGATCAGCCAGGCGTGCAGCAGGCCGTGCATCCGTTGCTGCCGCAGCAGCTGGCGCTCTTCCTCGCAAATGCTTTCGAGATCGGCGATGGCTGGGTGCAGCGCCTCCGGCACCAGCGGCCGGAGCTTGCCGAACATCGCCGCCGCGCCCAGTTCGCCTGCCAGCGCGTGCGAGCTGGCCGGCGCCTGCAGGAAGGGGCGCATTTCCTTCATGTAGAACTCGCGCAGCGGCGCGGCGTCATCGGAGTTGCCGCTGCCCGTGCGCATGACCGTCGCGAGCGCGTTGGCCCCTTGCAGCGTTGCCGCCGCAGGCACGGCCACCTCCACTTCGAGCTTGCCGCAGGCGTCGGCGACCACGCCGTCGGCCTCGTCGAGGAGCTGGCCGCGGACGTGGCTGATTTCGTCGTAGATCGTCTCGAGCGGCACTTCACGCAGGAGCCGCCGCGGCATCGTGTGCTGCAGCCAGGCGCCGAAGAACCCGCTGGCATAGACGACAACGAACAGCCACATCATCAGCGACGTCAGTCCGTGGCCCCACAAGAAGCCGGCGTGCAGCAGGATCAGCGGCAGGCTCAAGGCGCCGAGCCACAGGTGGCCGCGCATCCATGTCGTCGTCCGCCCGATCCTCCAGATCGGAAATTTCTTGCGCAGCGCCAGCAGCGTGACGAACGTCATGAAACCGAAGCCGACCGTGCCATACATCAACCCCGGCACCGTCCCGCCACTGGGACGCCTGTCGCCCAGCGCGTAGGGGATGTAGGCGACGACCGCGACGCCGAGCATCACCGCGCTGGCGGCGGCCCACGGCCTGTGCGTTCGATCGATCAGCACTACTTGCTCGTGGCCTCCGTGCCACGTGTTCCCTTCTGATCCTTGAGGCCGAACATGCCGCCGAAGAACGTGAGCGGCTCGACGCGATGTGCCGCATCGTGCGGGCACGCGTAGACGCAGCTTGGTTCGGCCTGCTCCATGCACAGATCGCAGCCCGTCGCCTTCTTGCGCGTGCTGGCGATCATCCGGGACGGCTTTGCCGGATCCGGCACTTCCACCGCGAAGGGATGCAGGTTCAGGTTGCCGTACGGGCAGTTGCGGACGCACAGACCGCAGCCGACGCACCAATCCTCGATGATGATCTCCATCGAGTTGCGTCGGCGGATGGAGCCGACGGGACATCCGACCATGCACAGCGGATCGCGGCACGATCTGCACGAGGTCGCGACGAGATACTTGTCGAAGCGCAGCCCTTCCCGGACCAGACGCGTGACGCCGTCGTGCGCATCCGCGCACGCCTTCACGCACTGATCGCACCTGGTGCAGCGCTCCAGATCGAGCAGCAGCAGGCTCTGCGCTTCCATCAAGCCCTGGTTGAGGA
>JBKPSE010000423.1:0-2217 GCA_046765855.1 Acidobacteriota bacterium
ACAGAAGGATGCCGCTGTCGTTGATCATGAACAGCACCCCCTTGTAGAGCAGCGTCGACGGCACCTGCGGCACGGGACGGGTGTACTTCCACTTGATCGCGCCGTCGGTTACGTCTCCCCGCCCGCCAAGCTTGATCGCCAGCAGCCCGTTCTCCGCCGCGAGCATCGCGCGCATCACGCCCCATTCGTTTTCGTTCAACCTGCCGTCCCGATTGCCGTCAAACGCCGGGAAGCCGTACTTCGGACTGAGCATCTTGTCGAGCGCGGCAGGACCGCCGGTGACCTCGGTGTCGGCGACGAGCCGATCGCCGTTCTTGTCGTAAATCTTGAGTCCTTCGTCCCACGAGATCGTCGGCACCTGCTGGCCCGGCTGGTTCTGTGGAAAGCCCCAGCCGTTCACCCAGGCCGTGTCGCCCTCGATGCTGACGACTGATTTCATCTCGCAGGCGAGGCCGCGTACCCACCAAACGCGGTGACCGTCCTTCACGTCATAGGCGGAAAGCTGAAACGATTCCGGAATCAGGATCTGCTTGCCGGCCCCTTTGGGCTCATAGATCGTCGGCGTCGAGTAGCCGGAGATGACGCCAGGACGCTCGACCTTGTAGCGCTGCTTGCCCGTTTTCGCGTCCACGCCGAGCAGGTACGAACCGGTGTCCTGATCCACGGGAAGGATGACGAGGCCGTCGACGACGATCGGCGAGGCGCCGAAGCCGTAGAACATGTTGAACGGCCCCAGCGGCAGCCGCCAGAGTTCCTTGCCCTCCGCTGTGAACGCGATCAAGCCGAAGTCCTGAAAGAACGCGTAGACGCTGCTGCCGTCGGTGACTGGGGACGGCGATGCGGGTCCGTTCACGTTCTCGAGGCGGCCGGTTTGACGCCGCGGAACCTCGCGGCGCCAGAGCTCCTTGCCGCTGGCGCGATCGAGACCGAAGACGACGAGCTTCGCGCCGTCGACGCCCGTCATGAAGATGCGATCCGCGGTCAGCACGGGCGACGAGTGGCCGGCGGGAACCGTTGTCTTCCACACTACATTCTTCGCTGGTCCGAATTCGGAGGGGAGGCCCGCCGTGTTCGAGACGCCCGTCCCGTTAGGTCCGCGGAAGCGAGACCAATTGGTGTCCTCGTTTGGCGCTCGCGGTGGCCGCTCCGCCCCGGCTTCGGTCCGCCGCCCGCTCGCGCGCGCTTCGCTCGCTCCCGGTTCTCCGGTTCGCTCCGGTCCGGGCGCACCCGAGAGGAACAGCACCACGGTCAACGTAACGATCCACGTCATCATCACTCCTCGAGCCTCCCGCCCGAAGGCGGAAGCCCCCTGCCGATCGCCCAGAGAAATTTCGTGGTGCGGAAATACATCTGCCCGCCCGACACGGCAGGCGAACTGAGCGTGTAGTCGTCGAACTCGTTCTCCGCCAGCACCTCGAACTGCGGTCCCGCCTTGATCACGCTCGTGACGCCGTCCTCGTTGGTGATGTAGATGCGCCCGTCGCCAAGCACGGGCGATGCGCTGTAGGTTCCCGGACGAAGCCGCTGCCGTCCGTAGATCTCCTTGCCGGTCTTCGCGTCAAGACAGAAGGCGATGCCCCGATCGTTGACCACATACACGTAGGTGCCGTCGGTCACCGGCGTCGGCACGTCGGGGCCGCTGTCGAAGGTCCACAGCAGGTGCGACTTGCTCACGTCGCCGCGGCCGCCGGCCTTGAGCGCGAGCATCGGCCGCTCGCGCGTCGGCGCGATGATCAGGTCGCCATGCACGACCGGCGAGGCAACGATGCGGTAGTTGGGATCGTCCTGAGGATTGAGGCCGTTGGCGCGCCACAACTCCTTGCCGGTCGCGGGATCGTGACCGGTGACGACGTCGCCGCCAGTGACGACGATTTCGGTGGTGTTGCCGTATTGCAGCAGCGCCGGCGTGGTGTACGCGTCCGGCGACTCCATGCGCGCGCTGGTCGGACGCTCGACGCGCCAGATCGTCTTGCCGGTGCGCTTGTCGACGCGCAGCAGATAAGACGGATCGTCCGTGCGCATGCCGTGCAGCACCTGCACGAACAGCGAGTCGCCGTGCAGCAGCGGCGACGAACCGTAGCCCCAGTTCAGGCCGAAGCGGCCGTAATCGGCCTGGATGTCGCGCGACCAGAGCTCCTTGCCGCTGAAGTCGAACGCCTTGAAGACACCGGTGCCGGTCATCACCCAGACGTTGGTGCCGTCGGTGACCGGCGATGG
>JBKPSE010000424.1:0-5601 GCA_046765855.1 Acidobacteriota bacterium
GCGCGGTAGCGGAGTCGTTCGATGACGCGCGGGCAAGGCGGAACGGATTCCGGTTACACGATCGTCGAGCTGCTCTTCGCGATCGCGATTACCGGCACGCTCACCGCAATCGCGGTGCCGCAGGGCCTGCGCGCCCTCGACGATTTCGAGACCCGCAGCGCGGCGCAATTCCTGGCGCAACGGCTCGCCGCCGCCCGCTTCCAGGCGATCAAACGGTCCGCGAGCCACGGATTACGTTTCGAAGGCGTGGAGAGCGACTACCGCTTCTCGCTGGTGATCGACGGCAACCGCAACGGGCTGCGCAGCATCGAGATCCAGGACGGCGTGGACCGCACGCTGAGCGAACCGGAGATGCTGTCGTGGCATTTCAGCGGCGTCGCGTTCGGAATCGCGAACGGAGTGCCCGACGCAGACGGCAACCCGACGGGATCGACGGACGGAGTACGAATCGGCGTTTCCAGGATCTTGTCGATGAACGGCGACGGCACCGCGACTTCCGGAACGCTCTATATTCGCGGCGGCGGCCGCTCTCAGTACGCGGTGCGGGTGCTCGGCACGACCGGACGCATTCGCCTGCTGCGGTTCGATGCGGTGCGCCAGCGTTGGGTGGAACTTTCGTGACAGGAAGCCATGACAGAACGGCGGCGGGATCCAAGGATAGCGGGCTGCGGCGTCCGCGCCCGGGTGAGACCGGGGCACCGGCTGGCAGTCGTCGACATCAGCGGCAGCGGTGCCCTGGTCGAAGGTCCGTGCGCGCTGCGGCCGGGCGCGCGGATCGAGGTGCTGCTCGAAAGCAACAGCCGCGGCGACCGCATCGGCGCGCAGGTGACGCGCTGCTCCGTAGCGGCGATCGATCCGGAAAAAGGCATGACTTATCGATCGGCGCTCTCGTTCAACGAGATCTGCCCGTGGGTCAGGGAAGAAGCGACCCGTTCAGGGTATGTCGTGCACGGCTCGTTGCGAGAAGGCGCCGGTGCTGCTGACGAACGTGAGCAGCAACTACCCGCTTTGCAAGAGGCGTGTGAAAAATGATTCAGCAATTTCGAACGCGTGAACTGGCATCGACTTTGGAACCTCCGCCGCCCTCCGGGGGAAAGGGAGGGGCCATGGGACGTGCGTGGTATCGATCTTCAGATCGCCGACGGGGCGTGTCGGCTCTGGTGGCGGCGGTCGCGGGAGCGTTGCCTGGCGCGCGCGAGCCGAGAGTATTGCGGCAGCGGTTCGAGAGCCAATTGCGTGAGCTCCTCAACGCGCGAACGGTCGAATTGCGCGACGGCCCGGCGACTCCACGTCCGGCGGAGAATGCGCTCTCCATCAATGTCACCTCCGGCGATCACGTGCTCGGCTCCATCGATGCCGTCTTCGACGAGGGCAGCTGTGCGTTCGACGAATGGGACCAGCAGGTGATCGAGTCGGCGCGCCAGCTTGCCGCGCTGGTGTTGCTGATCGATCGCGCCCACCGCGCCAGCGCTCTCAGCGGGAGCGTGGTGACCGCGCGCGGTGACGGGGCGGCGCCGATCGTCGGGTCGACCGCGGCCATCCGCCGGGTCCGCGAGCGCATCGAGCGCGTTGCCGCCACCGACTTCATGGTGTTAATCGAAGGAGAGAGCGGCGTTGGCAAGGAGCTCGTCGCGCGTCAGATTCACGACCTCTCGTCCCGGCGGCATGGTCCATTCGTCGCGATCAATTGCGCCGCTATCGTCGAAACGCTCCTCGAAGCGGAACTGTTCGGCATCGAGGATCGCATCGCCACCGGCGTGCGCGCGCGCCGCGGCAAGTTCGAGCACGCGCATGGCGGTACGCTGTTTCTCGACGAAGTCGCGGATTTGTCATCGGCGGCTCAAGCCAAGCTGCTGCGCGCGATCCAGGAAATGTCGGTCGAGCGCGTCGGCGGATCGGGCACGCGCGAAGTTGACACCCGCATCATCGCAGCCACGAATCACAAGCTTTCAGAGCTCGTGCTGCGCGGCCGCTTCCGCTTGGATCTGTATTACCGGCTGCACGGCGTCGAGATCACCGTGCCGCCGCTGCGCGAACGGCCGGACGACATCCTCGAGCTCGCCGACTACTTTCTCGAGCGTCACCGTGATTTCCGCCGCCTGCGCCTGTCCGATGCGGCGGCGGATGCGCTGCTCGCGTATCGCTGGCCGGGTAACGTCCGCGAGCTGGAACGGGTAATCGAGCGCGCCGTGGCGCTGGCGACAGGGGATCAGCTGCAGCTCGACGACCTCCCCTCGTCGCTTCTGGATGGCTACAGCCCGGTGCTGGTGCCGTCGTTCCGGCAGTTCGATTCCATGCGGGCCTGGGGCAGCCGCTACGCGCGAATGGTCTACGAACGCTGCGAACACAACAAACGCCAGGCGTGCCGCGAGCTCGGCATCTCGTACCACACGCTGCAGGCGTATCTCCGCTACAAACCCAAGGTGGAAGCCGGGCTGCCCCCGGCGAAACGGGACGGCGACGGCAGGGCGGAACGTCCGCAGAGGTCCGCGCCGGAGTCCCAGTCTGGAGGAATGCAATGGTAAAGCTCCTGTTCTGCGCCTTCGCCGCGCTCGCACCTGTGATCGCCTACGCCCAGTCCGCGCCGAAGTCGTCGCCGCAGGAGGAGACGATCACGATCGACGGGGCCAGGAATCCCGAGCTGATTCCCCAGTGGTCCATTTGGGAATCGGCCTTCCGCTTCATCGCCGCCGGTACGAAGAACCTCGCGGACGAGGGAATTCCCACGCCGGTATATCTCGCACTCGACAGGGATCAACGGCTGACGCTGATCAAGCACGTCGATGCGGCGATTCAGGGCCAGAAAGCCTGCGAGACGCAGGCGCTGAAACTTCGCGAGCGGCTGGGCAGCGAAAAATTCGAGGTGCTGCAGCCCAAGGTTCTGGACCTGCAGATGGAATGCCGCCGCGCCACCTTGAAGGCACGCGACGGCTTGCTCGCCGCCATGCCCCCTGAAGGCCGGAGTGCTCTGACGACGTTTGTCGAGTCGATGAAGAAGGGGACCACGATCACGGTGCTGAAATCGGATCTCGCCCGGTTTCGCCTGCCCGAATAAGTCAAGTCACAGTCGACCAGGTTCGTAACAATCGAGGAGTTCGTCATGAAGCGTACGATCGTTGCGCTCGCGCTATTGGTGTGCCTGCCCGCGGCGGCATTGGCGCAAGAGACATACATGGATGTGGGAACCGGGACCGAGGACTTCCCGATACCGGGATGCGGGTCCGACCTGCGTCGAGGAAATTACAGCAATCAGCTGGGCACGGGCCCCTGGCTGCAGTACTACGTGGAGACGAGCGTCAGCACCAACATCTGCGTCCTGGTGGTTACCGTGGAGGCGCACGTGCAGGGGCTGCCGAATTCGGCTCAGAGCAACTGGGGCATCTTCACCGTCTCGGTCCTGAAGCAGATGCCGGTCCCCAGTTTTGGAGTCTGGCGGACCTATGGCTTTCACACGACGGCGACGGCGATTCCGGGTCTCTACTTGACTGGCTCGTCCTTCAGCGAGGCTGAAATCGTGGATCGCAGCATCATCATTCGCCGCGAGGAAGAGTGCGACGGGCAATGGGACGAGGAGTTCCAACGCTGCATCTGGATGAACTGCCCGCTCATCATCAACATGGATCGCCGCGGCTATCACCTGACCAGCGCGGCGGAAGGCGTTCTCTTCGACCTCGACGTGAATGGCGGGCTCGAGCGGGTGGCGTGGACCGGCGCCGATTCGGAAGACGCGTTCCTCGCGCTCGATCGCAACGGCAACGGCCGAATTGACGATGGGAGCGAGCTGTTCGGCAATCATACGCCGGCCTATCTCAATGGCCCTGAGGCGACGAGCGCGAACGGGTTCGAGGCGCTGCGCTTCACGCAGACCGCCAGCTACGGCTACGGCACGCAGGATGACGTGATCGACGCGCGCGATCCGGTGTGGTCGAAGCTGCTGTTGTGGACCGATCGCAATCACAACGGCATCTCGGAACCGGAGGAACTGACCCGTGTGGCGGACTCGGCGATCGCGGGGATCAGCCTGACCTACAAGACCATTCGCCGCGTCGATCAGTTCGGCAATGAGTTCCGCCAGCGCGCCGAGATCACCTGGAACGACGGCAGGACCAGCCACCTCTTCGACGTCTGGCTGGTCAGGCGTTAGTTGCTGTCGGATTGCCGCCATTCGCCTGGCGCTCGCGCGAAACCAGGCGAAAACCGGGACTTTGCGGGCTGGTACTGGCGTTGCTCACGGCGCTGGTGCCAGCCCGAGTTTCACGGCTGCGCAGGAGAGGACATGGCCGATTCACATGCCGTGCAACGCTGTCGCTGGGCCGAGCCCACGCTCTTTCAGGCGAATCCGCACTGGCTCGCGGCCGAAGACTCGCCGTGGAGCTGCCGCATCGACCAGGATCTCCGCCCGATCGAAGACACGGACGCGTGCCGCAGCTGCGCGCGATGGGCGCCGATCAAACCGCGCATCCGGCTGACACACGGCAGCGGTTCTTGACTGCGCACGGCGAACACGTCCCAGGATGCGCCACAGAAGTCATTGAGCCGCATCCGATCCTCGCCGTCCGCGGGCAAGTCGGTCGGTGACCTACGTCAGAATCCGATGCTGTTCGGCGGCACGTTTCAGTCGCCTCAGCGAGTCGGCCGGTCCGGTGGCGAAGCGCCGGCCGAGGAGTCTCTTCACGAGCTGCCCCCGCCAGCCTGGCGGGAAGACGAACCGTCAGTTGAACGTGACGCGGCTCGACTGCGCGTCAATCGGCGTGATCTGGATCTTTTCGTGAATCGCGACACCAAACGGCAGCCGGACATCGAGCGTGAGCTGCCGCGGCGCACGGACGTCAACCACGTCAAAGATGATGCGCGCCACGCCGGCTCGCAGGGTGAAATGATCCCCCGCGCTCACTGAGCACGCGCCGCCTTCGACCAGCTTGGTCCCGGTCCATTGCGCCACCTTGCGCGGCTCTGTGAGTAAGTGCCAAATGCGATCGGCGGGCGCGAGGAGGAGGTCGCTCGGACAGACTTCCATGGCAGCCCAAGTCTAGCAGCCGTGAAACGCATGGGAGTGCACACCCCGCCCGGGGGTCAGGTCTGCAAAAACGCCCTTCGGGTGCCTGACCCCGTAACGTCCGTTTTCCAGACCTGACCCCCGGATGCGGCAATCAGTAGCCGTCGATTAGCGGACGGCGAACACGTCGAGGATGCGGTTCCGGTGTTCGCGTGAGGCGTTCATCGCCGCGTGCCGCTGCGCGACCGCCATCTCGAACGTCGGGCCAGGCGCCGGATCGCGATAGAGGACGCCGGTGTAGAGCACCTTGCCGTAGTCCTGCGCCAGTTTGATCGCGGCGAGTCGATCGGCTGGATCGTGTCCCGCCGCCGCGAGCGGCTTCATCTCCGCCTTGTGCTGTTTCAACTGCGCGTCAGGATGCCCATAGGTCACGCACGGTGACTGGACGTTGACGAAGGCAAAACCGGGGAAGCGGATCGCCTCCTCGATAATGTTAGCGAGGCCGGTCATATCGGCCGGCGTGCCCTGCGCCACGAAACGCGCGCCGTACGCGAGCACGTAGAGCAGCGGGTTCACCGGATCCTCGAGACTCCCGTACACCGAAG
>JBKPSE010000425.1:0-5887 GCA_046765855.1 Acidobacteriota bacterium
GGCAGCTGGTCGACGCCGGATTCACCAACGTGCAGAACCTCAAGGGCGGCATTCTCGCGTGGATCGATCGTGTCGATCCATCGCAGCCGAAGTACTAATTGGCGCTGCCGCCGGGATTTCAGGCAGTGCGCCTGCGAGATGTCGCAGCGCGAAGGTAAGGAAGAGACGCCATGTCTGTCATTGACGATCCCAAGACCTACGGACGCGCGCGACTGAGCTTCGCCAGCGAGGCCGAGATCGACGAATTCGCCAGCGTCCTCGATCAATTCGAGCACGGTGAGATCGGGCCTGAGGCGTGGCGCGCGTTTCGTCTCGTGCGCGGCACCTATGGGCAGCGGCAGCCGGAAGATGCTCAGATGCTGCGCGTCAAGATTCCGCAGGGCGTCCTGACCGGCGCGCAGCTGGAGGCGTTGGCCGACGTCGCCGAGCTGTATTCCCGCGGCTTCGCCCACATCACGACGCGCCAGAACGTGCAGTTTCACTTCATGCGGCTGCACGATGTGGAACCGGCGATGCGCCGTCTGGCTGACGCCGGCCTGACCACGCGCGAGGCCTGCGGCAACTCGGTGCGCAACATCACCGCCTGTCCCTTTGCCGGCGTGTCACATGACGAAATCTTCGACGTCACGCCTTATGCGGAAGCGCTGACCCGCTACCTGCTCCGGCATCCGCTCAGCTCGAAGCTGCCGCGCAAGTTCAAGATCGGATTCGAAGGATGCGCCGAGGATCACGCGAAGACAGGGATCAACGACCTTGGCTTCCGCGCCACTTCCTCGCAGGACGGCGCGCGCGGATTCCGCGTCACGGTCGCCGGCGGCACGGCAATCCTGTGCCGCTCGGGAGCGCTGCTGCACGATTTCGTGCCGACGAGTGAGCTCTACGACGTGGCGGATGCGGTCCTGAGAGTATTCGCGCAATTCGGCGACTACGAGCACAAGCAGCGGAACCGCCTGAAATTCCTGATCAAGAGCATGGGATGGGAGCGGTGGCTCGGCGAGTATCGGCATGCGCTCGAAGAGGTGCGAGCCGCGCCTCGCCGCGAACGGCCGTTCAATCCCGATCACACTGCGATCGAAGCGCCTCCCGACTGGCCTGCGTTGCTCGCGCCCGAGTTGAAGGCGATCGAGGCGCGTGCCGCCTCGGCGCAGCTGCGCGGCGACGGCATCCGCCCGTCGTTGCTGCCGGTGACGAGCGATTCCAAACAGCGCTGGCTGCAGACCAACGTGCGTCCGCAGAAGCAGCATGGCTATTGCGTCGCCATCGTAACGATTCCGCTGGGCGACCTCACCGGACCGCAGTTCCGTATCGTCGCCGATCTTGCCGCGGCCTTCGGCGACGGTACAGTCCGGGTGACCGTCGATCAGAATCTGCTGTTCCGTTGGGTCAGGACGGAACGGCTGCACGATTTCTTCGCGGCGATCGCGGCCGCGCGTCTCGCCGAGTCCGGTTACGGCTCTATCGCCGACGTCGTGAGTTGTCCGGGGGCCGAGTCGTGCCGCCTCGCGGTAACCCAGTCGCGCGGGCTCGGACGGCTGCTCGGCGACCACCTGCGCGAGCATCCCGAAGTCGCGGCAGCGGCGGGTGCCGGCGATATCAGGATCAGCGGCTGCCCGAACGGCTGCGGGCAGCACCACATCGCCGCGATCGGTTTTCAGGGCAGCATCCGCAAACTCGGTGAGCATGCGGTGCCCCAATACTTCGTCATGGTTGGCGGAAGCGCTGATGGCGCGGCCGCGTCGTTCGGCCGCGTCGCCGCCAAGATTCCCGCGCGGCGCGCTTCGCAGGCAGTCGATCGGCTCGTTGGCTTTTATCGCAACCGGCGCCGGCGCGGCGAGCGGCTCGCCGAGTTCTTCTGCCGTGCCGATCTCGCAGAGGTCAAGGCGGCGCTCGCGGATCTCGAACGCATCACAGAGGCGGACGCGCTGCCGGACGACTACATCGATCTCGGCGAGGATCGCACGTTCGCGCCCGAAGTACTGGACGGCGAGTGCAGCGCGTAGTCGAAACCATCTGAGCGGCGGCGTGTTCGCAATTTGCCTATAATGCCGCCATGCTTTACAGAACATTTGCCGTTGCGTCTCTAATCACTCTTGGTGTTGCGTTCACTGGCGCGCAATCGACGATCGATGCGCAGATCAACGACAAGATCCGCCAGGAAGAAGCGAAGAACTCCAAGGTGATGTGGATCGAGCACTTTCTCACCGATGTCTACGGCCCCCGTCTTACCGGTTCGCCCAATCACAAAGCGGCGGCCGAGTGGGCGGTCAAGACGATGACCGGTTGGGGAATGGTGAACGGCACGCTGGAGCCCTGGGACTGGAACCACCCTGGTTGGGCGAATGAATTCCTCTCCGTCCACGCGGTTGCGCCTTTCAAGGACGCACTCGTCGTCGAAGCGCTGGCGTGGACGCCTGGCACGAACGGCCCGGTCAAAGCCAAGGCCTTCAATCTCATCCCGCCGGAGGGGCCGCTCGCCAATCCCGGATCGGATCAGAATGCCGCAGGACGGGGCGGACGCGGTCCGGCGCGTCTCGGCCCGACGCAGGCGGAGCTCACCGCGTATCTCGATTCGATCAAGAACCAGGTAGCCGGCGCAGCCGTGCTCGTCGGCAAGCACACGTTCGTTCCCGTCAATCTCGATCCGCCGCCCGGCCGTCAGACGGATCTCGCCGTGCACTGCCGCTACGACGAAGGGGCGGCGGAAAACGATCCAGCCTGCGCGAACCAGGGACGCGGCGGCCGCGGCGGCGGCGCCGGGCGCGGGCAGCAGCCAAGCGATCGCCTGAGCGCGCGGCAGGTGAACGAACAGATCAGCGCGTTCCTCGTCGCCAACAAGGCGGCGTTCCGCGTCAATGACGCGGGACGCGAAGACGGCCAGATCGTCGCGTTCGACAATGCAACCTACGACGTCGCCAAGGCAGTGCCGACCGTCGTCATGCGCAACGAAGACTACGGCCGCATCACGCGGATTATCGCCGACGGCACGCCGGTCGAACTCGAGGCGACGATTACCAACAGGACGTATCCGACCGGCCCGTCGTACAACGCGATCGCGGAAATCGCCGGGACCGACAAGAGGGACGAGGTCGTGATGGCCGGCGGGCATCTGGATTCGTGGCATTCGGCGACGGGCGCGACCGACAACGCGATCGGCTGCGCGATCATGATGGAGGCGGCGCGAATTCTGACGACGCTGCAGGTGAAGCCGCGACGCACGATCCGGATTGCATTGTGGAGCGGAGAAGAAGAAGGGCTGCTCGGGTCGCTCGCCTACGTCAAACAGCACTACGGCTCGGCGGAAACCCCGAAACCAGAGTTCGCGAAGTTCAACGGATACCTGAACATCGATACGGGCACCGGGCGTCTGCGCGGCGCATCAGTGTTCGGTCCCCCGGACGCGGCCAGGGTGCTGCGCGACATTCTGGCTCCATTCAAGGATCTCAAGGTTGCCGGCGCGGTCGCGACCACGAGCCGCGCGACCGGCGGCACCGACAGTACGTCTTTCAATAACGCCGGACTGCCCGGGATTGGCTTCAGCCAGGATCCGATTCAGTACAACAGCCACACGCACCATACCAACCTCGATACCTACGAGCGGATCATCGAGGCCGACGTGCGCGATGCCGCAGTGGTCGTGGCAGCGACGTTGTATCAGCTGGCGATGCGCGACGAGCCCCTGCCGCGTTTCCCCCCCGACAAGATGCCGCCGCTGCCCCAGGGTCGCGGCAGCGGCCAGTAGGTGGCTGGCACCTAAGGTGGCTGGCACTTAAGGTGGCTGGCACTTAAGGTGCCAGCCACGTGAGAAAACTATGCCAAGAGTGATTGAGAAGCCGACGGTGATCGACTGCGTCGGCACGAAGCCCAAGCAGATTCAGGAGTTTGCCGGACGTGTGAACTCCGGCCACAGCGCCGTGAGCGTAGCCCGGATGGTATCGCCGAGCGGATGGGAAGAACCGGGACAGCGTCCCGACTTCGAAGAGATAACCGTCGTCTTGAAGGGCACGCTGCGGGTCGAGCACGAGGGTGGTGCGCTCGAGGTTCGGGCCGGCCAGGCAGTCGTAACGAGTCCAGGCGAGTGGGTGCGCTACAGCACCCCGGGACCCGAAGGCGCCGAGTACGTCGCCGTGTGTCTGCCGGCATTCTCGCCGGCCACAGTCCACCGCGACGCATAGACATCGGGCGATCCCGCAATCGCGCGATTGGATGATCGGGTGATCTGCGGCGGCAAAGTGGCCGGTCGCGCGATCACCCGATCAGTAGATCACCCGATCACTGAATCGTCAGCTTGTCGACGACGGACTTGACGCCCGTCGTCGTCTTGGCGAGCCGGATGGCTTCCGCCTTCTCAGCCGCGCTCTTCACGCTACCGGTCAGCGTCACGACGCCGTCCTTGGTGTCGACGTCGATCTTGAGCCCCGAGACCTGAGTGTCGCCCAGGAACTTGGTCTTGACGGCCGAAGTGATCGCGGCGTCGGTCGTTTTGTCGCCGGCCTTCTCCAGCTTCGGCGTCGTATCGTCCTTCACCTCGATTTTGGTGTCCTTCACCGCGTCGGCCGTCTTCTCCGCGCCTTTCTTGGTCGCGCTGCCGACCTTCTTCGCGCCTTCGGCAGTCTTCTTGGCGCCCTTCTTGGTCGCGTCCTTGACCTTCTCCGCAGTCTCCTTCGTGTCGTCCTTGATGACGATCTTGGTTTCCTTGGGCTTCTCCTGAGGCTTGTCCTGCGCTCGAGCGGCCCCGGAGAGCGCGAGCGCGGCGCACGCCGCGAGCGCAAACGTCTTCACCATGGGTTCGTGTCCTCCCCTGCTATTGAACCGTCAACTTGTCGACGACGCTCTTGACGCCCTTCGTGCTCTTGGCAATCCGGATCGCTTCGGCCTTTTCAGCAGCCGACTTCACCGGGCCGGTGAGCGTGACGACGCCGTTCTTCGTGTCCACGTCGATCTTCAGTCCGCCAACCGTCGTATCGGCGAGGAACTTCGTCTTGACCGCGGACGTAATCGCCGCGTCGCTGAGGACCTCGCCCGTGTCTTTGCCCGCCTGCTTGGCGTCCTGCTTCTTCTCCTTGGCCTCCGCCTTGGCGCCCGCGCTCTTTTCCTTGGCCTCGGCCTTGATCTTGTCATCCTTGTCGGTGACGCCGGTCGTCCCGGCGGTCTCGAGCTTGAGATTGTTCTTCACGCTCTTGACGCCGTCGGTGTTGCGCGCGAGCTTCAGCGCCTGCGCACGCTCGACGCCGCTATGGACCGAACCTGACAGCGTGACAACGCCGTTGCTCGTGTCGACGTCGATGTTCAGGCCGCTGACAGTTTTGTCCGCGATCAGCTTCGATTTCACAGCCGAGGTTATCTCTGCGTCGCTGACCACGGCTTTCGACTTCTGTGCGGACGCCTTCGTCTTCGCTTTAGCCTCTTGAGTCGCCGTCTGCGCAAGGGCCGGGCTGGCCGTCATCAGGGCGACGGCAGCACTGCAAATCACGACACTCATCCGTTTCAACATTCGAAACTCCTTCGAAAATGGCGCACACAGGGTGCCGCTGCTGCAAAGAGCATCTTTCGTACCCGCAGCACGGACGAGCTTTCGTTTCTCTCCTTGACAGCTTAGGGGAAGCCGCTTATACCTAAGCGTCTAAGGAGAGGTGATGCCCAACGAACGCGCCGACCTCCTGCCGGGCACGCTCGACGTACTGATCCTGAAAGCCGTCTCGCTTGGTCCGCTGCACGGCTACGGCGTGCTGCTGCGCATCGAGCAGATCACACAGGGAGCCTTAATCGTCGAACAGGGCGCACTCTATCCCGCGTTGTACCGTCTCGAGCGGCAAGGTCTGATCGACGGCGCATGGGGAACCTCCGACAACAACCGGCGCGCCAAGTTCTACACGCTGACCGGCGCCGG
>JBKPSE010000426.1:0-2499 GCA_046765855.1 Acidobacteriota bacterium
GAGCCGAACAGTTGTCGGCGCATCATTCGATTACTCCTGAATCGCGGGACGGAGGATACGGCCGATTGCTTGAGCCAGCTTGTCCCACTTGCTCGTCTCGATCTGGAGTTGCTTGCGGCCCTTGGCGGTCAGGCAGTAGAACTTCGCGCGTCGATTGTTCTCTGACGTACCATCATAGAACGTGATCCAACCACGCTTGATCAGGCGGTGCAGCGCCGGATACAGCGACCCCTGTTCGACCTGCAGCACGCGGTCGGAGCCCTGCGCGATCGCCTTGACGATTGCATGCCCGTGCGCCGGTCCCAGCTGCAGCGTGCGGAGAATGAGCAGGTCGAGGGTCCCCTGCAGCAGCTCGACCTGATCGTGGCGTGTTCTGGTAGGCATTCTAGGTGAAGCTACGCCGCTTCACCTAGAATGTCAAGGTGAACGCTACTCGCCGGTCCGCAGCGCCGTCGCTGCGCTGATCCGTGTTGCACGACGAGCCGGCAAGTAGGTCGCGGCTGCCGCGGCCGCTACCAACAGGAGCGCAACAGATATGAATGTCAGCGGATCGACCGGACCTACACCGAAGAGCAGAGAGGCGAGCAGACGCCGTGAGTCGAGTGCCAGGATCACTCCGGCAATGAGGCCGGCGCACGTCATCATGGCGCCGCTCGACAGCACGAGCTTCATGATGTCGGCGCGCGTCGCGCCGAGCGCCTGCCGCACCGCGAACTCCACGGTGCGCTGGCCGACCAGCTGCGCCATCACGCCGTAAATCCCGACGACGGAAAGGAGCAGCGAGCTGATCCCGAAAGCCGCGACGAGCCAGAGCGTCAGCCGCCGCGCGGCGAGCGCCGCGCCGGCAACCCGATCCAGCGGACGCACATCCGCCAGCGGCAGCTCGGGATCGACCGCGGCGACGGCGCGACGGATTGGATCGACGAGCGACAAGGGATCGACGGCGCCACGGACGACGAGGAACATCCGCTGCGAGTACCACATCTGGGTCACCGGAAAATACACGGCCGGGGCAGCGCGTTCCTGCCACGGCATGTCGCGCACGTCGCCAATCACGCCGACGACGCTGCGCTCCTCGCCCCAGAGATTCAGCCGCGCGCCGAGCGCGGCTGCGGGAGTGGTCCAGTATTTCCTGGCGGCGCTTTCATTGATCAGGACGACCTTCGGCGCCTCCGCCGTGTCGGACACCGCGATTTCGCGCCCCGCCACGAGGCGGGTTCCCGTCGAACCGGAGTAATCGGCGGTGAGGAAGTGATAGCGCGCCTCGGGACCCGCGTCATCGGGGGGCCGGCCGATGATCTCGAAACCGGTGTTCTCGTCGTATCCGGTCCACGGCAGGTCTGACGTCACCGCGGCATGGCGCACGCCCGGCAGCGCGCGCACCGCGGCGACGACGCGTTCGTAGACAAGCGGACCGGTCGTCGTGTCGTACCTGGCCGTCGGCAATTCGAGCGCCGCGGTGAGCGTCGAGTCGGGACGGAAGCCCGGGTCCGTGTTGATCATCGCGGCGAAGCTGCGCAGCAGCAGGCCAGCCGACACCACCAGCACGAAGGCGAGCGCGACTTGCACGGCGGCGAGCGCCCGCCGGGTGCGGTGATGCACGCCGCCTGCGGTCGTGCGCCCGCCTTCTTTCAAGGTATTGCCGACGCCGGAACGCGCGAGCTGCAGCGCAGGCGCCAGCCCCGCCAGCAGCGCGCTCACCGTTGTCGCCAGCACCGCGTAGAGGAGCACCCCGCGATCGACCGCAATCATCTGCAGGCGCGGCATATCGGCGGGACCATAACGCGCCAGCGCGCGCACGGCGGCGAACGCCAGCGATATTCCGAGTGCGCCTCCGGCAGAGGCCAACACCAGCGTTTCGATCAGCAGTTGCCGCGCGAGCCGGGCGCGCGTGGCGCCAAGCGCCGCACGGACGCCTATCTCTCGGGCGCGCCGCGCGGCCCGCCCGAGCAGCAGACCAGCGATGTTGACGCACGCGAGGACGAGCACCAGCGTGGCCGCCGCCGCCAATGCGACGAGCATCGATTCGGCGGTGCCGACGATCTCCTCTTTCAGCGGTGTGATGCTGATCGACCACGGACTGTTCGGACTCGGGTAGCGCGCGGCGACGCGCTTCGACGTGGCCGCCAGATCGTTCTTGATCTCCGCTGGCGTCGCGCCGGCACGCGTGCGTCCGACGACGTTGAAATAGTGCGAGTAGCGATCGCGCGGCTTGTCGTCGCGCGGCACGCGCAGGACCCACCAGACATCGACCGGCTCACCGTGTCCATACGTGCGGTAGGTGCCGCCAATGTGCTGAAACCCTGGGGGCAGAACGCCGACGACCCTGAACGTCCGCGCCGACAGGCGAAGCGTTCGCCCGACCACCGCGGGGTCCGCTTCGAAGCGACGGCGCCACAGGGCGTCGCTCAACACCACGACATCCTCGCTTCCGGCGAGCTCGTCGTCCGGCGTGAACTCGCGGCCGATCGCCGGCGGGTGCCCGACCAGCGTGAAGAA